>JBJEQS010000167.1:0-11367 GCA_051881875.1 Oscillospiraceae bacterium | reverse complement strand
CTTTTGAAAAAGCTTGACCAAAACTTTTATTTTTGGTTATCGAACTCACGTTAAGATAATATATAAAAATGTTTATAAATGAAAGGTGATTAAATATGACTGTGATGGAGAAACTGCTTATTCGTGTAAATCTGATACTGCTTAAATGGAAGTGGAAGTCCGGGGATTATGGGATATTCTATATAAACGGCTCGGAAACACTTCCTCCTCCGCTTAATAAGGAGGAAGAGGAGGAAACATTCAGAATGCTTGAGAGCAATAAACAAGAGGCAAAGGAACGGCTTATAGTACATAATTTAAGGCTTGTTGTATATATAGCGAAGAAATTTGAATCAACAGGCATATGTATAGAGGATTTGGTGTCGATAGGCACAATAGGACTTATAAAGGCGGTAAATACATTCTGTCCGAGCAAGAATATAAAGCTTGCAACATATGCATCAAGGTGTATTGAAAATGAGATACTCATGTTTTTAAGGAAATCATCACAGCACAGGAATGAATTATCCATAGATGAACCGCTGAATGTTGACTGGGACGGAAATGAGCTTTTGCTTTCGGATATACTCGGAACAGATGATGATGTGGTTAACAGAGGGATTGAATCAGAGGCGGAAAAGAGTATGCTAAGGGAGGCGGTTGATGAATTAGGTGAGCGTGAGAAGGTGATAATGGAAATGCGTTTCGGACTGATTGACGGCAAGGAAAAGACACAGAAGGAGGTGGCAGATGAGATAGGAATATCGCAGTCATATATTTCAAGGCTTGAAAAGAAGATAATAAAGAAGCTGAAAAAACAGCTTGAAATGAATTAGCGGCAAGCTACTGCCGTCAATTTTAAGTATTTTGCTTTATTCAAATGGTCGGGTAGTTAAAAAATGTTATTACTAAGCAAAAGGCGAAATTAAAAGTTTTTGCCCAGCTTTTTTCAAAAAGCTGGAAAGTTTGAGCAAACGCAGTTTGCTGAACTGAAACAATAAAATTTTTCAAAAAACACAGGGACGAACACAGTTCGTCCCTACAAAAATAATCCATCGCATTTATGCTTTATAAAAACTCGAAGCGGCTTTCAGCCGCTTCATTTTATGTTTACTTATCATTATTCAGAAGTTTTGTTTCATCAAAGAATGTAACATAGCTTCCCTCATGCTTTTTGCTCATGTATGTACATTCATCTGCACGTTTGTAAATCGTTTCAAACGTATCATCATTGCCATAATAGAACGCAGTACCCATACTTATTGAGATTTTGCGGTCTTTGAGTTCAGGAATATCTATACAGTCAATTTCATGGAAAAATCTTTCAATAATTTTCATACCTGTTTCCTTAGTGATAATTCCTATTGCATAAGCGGAGAATTCATCACCGCCAAGTCTCATAACAACATCGCTTTCTCTGAATGTTCTTTTCAGACAATCAGCAATAGCCTTTATTACCTTATCACCGACAGCATGACCGTAATTATCGTTTATGGACTTGAATTTATCAGCATCGAGCAGACAGAACATACCGGATTTTCTTTCTCTGATAAGATTGGTTATAAATTTTTCACCGCTTCCACGATTGCGTATACCCGTCATCAAATCTGTTTCGGAAAGTCGGAGAAGATGATTTTCCCTGCGTTTTTCCTCATCAATTGATTCCACAGCGAATATTACCTTGCTTATAAAGTTTGCATTCTCATCAGCATCAGGTATAAATCTTGCTCTGTACCAGCTTAAATCCTTTGAGATAAATTCGCAGGTGAGCGTATCAACATTTTTCAGACGTTCTGCAATAGTTGAAAGGTCTATGAATGCGAGCATATTGTCAACATATTTTTCGTCGACTATTTCAAGAGTTGCCTTTTTAAGAGCAGATGCCGCATGGTCTTCCTTATTTTTGACCTTTACCGAAGCCATATTATTTTTTACAAGCTGAATTGTATCGTTATGAAGATTAATAAAATACATTGACTTATAAACTCTTGCAAGATGACCATAGCTGTTAAGCTTTGCACCTTCACTGAACATAACATGATTTTTTCTTAGAACAGCAATTACAATCAGAAGTATGAGCAGAAATATTATGAGCATTGCCATGAATGTATTTGAAACCAGCTCTGACAATACCTTCTGAGTTTGTATGCTGTCTTTCTGAATAACGAGGTACCAGCCTAATTCCTCCATATATCTGGTTATGACATAGCCGTTGTCATCTGTTGCTGAATAGTCGTATTCAGAAGAATTATTGAAGCGTATTTTTTTGAGAACGCTTTTTTCTATATTTATATCATCAACATTAACCTGAACAAGACCGTTGTTATCAACAAGATTTATCTGAATATCGTATGTATTCTGCATATCGAGCAGTATTTCCTGCATATCTGACATTTCCAATCCTACACCGCATACACCGAGAAGATTGCCGTCCTCATCATTTATACGGGCATTCATAAATACTGTCCATATGTCAGAGTGAACCTCATCAACATCAATATCGAAATCGTAGTCAGAATTTTCCTCAAGGAAAAGCTTGTACCATATGTCATGTTCATCATTTTCCGTATCAATGACCTTATTTAAGCCATTCTGAGTATAGTATCTTTTAGATTTATCAGAAATAATAAATGCAGTATTATATCCCGTATATTCGATATATCTGCTGAGCGTATCAGTTATTTCCTTTTCAAACTGTTCATCTGAATATGAGTCCTCATTTTCAAGCAAATCAGTCAGTGATTTTGTATTTGCAATAGTTGTTCCGACAGTTATCGGCTTAGTAAGCTGAGCGTTTATATCATTATAAACCTTGCTGGCTATTACAAAAGCCATTTTTTCATTTGTGTCATCAATCAGTTTTGTAATGGTTTTTACTGCAACTATGGTTGAAGTGAGAAAGCAAATTATTATCATGATTACATGAATAAATACAATTCGATATTTTTTCATAAGTCTAAATCCTTTCCTGTTACTGCATTAAAATCATTTTATTTTTTTCATGGCAGAAGTTTATAAAATCATCGTGAGGGAGAGGCTTTGAAAAGAAATAGCCTTGAATAAATTCACAGCCGAGTATGGTGAACTTATCAAACATTTCCTGCGTTTCAACACCTTCTACAACTATTGCCATATTCATCGATTTTATCATGCTTACAGCACCTTCAGTCACTGCTTCAAGGCGTTTGTTGTCATTATAGGCAGTGAATATCTTATCAAGCTTTGTAACAGAAAGGGGGAGTGAGGCTATTCGCTGCATATTTGAATAACCTGTACCGAAATCATCAAGTGAGAACTTTATGCCGTAATCTGATAAGGAACTGATATTTTCCGCCATTACATTTTGTTCATTTACAGCAGCAGTTTCAGTGATTTCAAGAACAATCTGTTTTGATGATATGTTGTATTTTTTCATGATTTCTATAAATTCATCAGATAGTTTTTTGTTCATGCACTGTGCAGCTGAAAGGTTTACATCAATATACTCAATGCCAAGCTGGCTGAAGTTGTCTTCAGCGATAAACTGGCAGACAGATTCAAATACAAATTTTCCAATTTGATGTATAAGACCATTTTTTTCAGCAGCAGGTATAAAATATTCAGGAGATACAAAACCATATTTGTCATCAATAAGCCGTATCAGTGCTTCAGCACCGGTAAATCGTTTTTCCTTTACGGAATATATCGGCTGATAGTAAACAAAGAGCTTGTTATTATCAATTGCGTTTTTGATGATGGAATCTATATTCTGCATAACATCATAGCTTTTAGCCTTAATAATATCATTGGCATAAGTAATTTTTCCATAGTATTTTTTATCATAAGGAGTACTCATAAATCTGCTGAGTGAATCGAAGTCCTCGAAATCTTCAAGACATCTCATAATACAGATATTTACAATGAAACTGAAATCAACATGATTTATATGCAGTGGTTCTTTCAGCGTTTCTTCTATTTCATTTGCAATATTATCAGTTAGATTTGTGTACGGTTCATCAAGTATGATTGCAAAGCAGCCTCGTCTTAATGAGTATATTTCTGCCTGTGCGGCATATTTATCAGAAATATTGTTAAGTTTTTTGGCTATTGAAACAGACACCTTTCCGGTTTCTGAATATTTTAATATTTCGGAAAGTGCGGAATGATTAGCAAGATGAATAAGAATGATATCGTTTTTCTTCTTATTCAAAAAACAGAGCTTAACATCAGCTGCATAAGCATTTTCACTTCTCAGACCTGTTGTTACATCAATGTTTTCCTCCGGACGCTGAATCATCAGTGTCATAAACAGGACACTTACAGCAATGGTGAACATTTCTATCCGACAATACGGATAAATCATCTGTATGATTACAGCGGTCATCATGAATGGAACCAGTGAGATAATTGAGAGCCATCTTCCAAACGGCAGATTTTTTCTGTGTATGAGCAGTAAGCAAAGAAAGCATAATACATATAGGATAGTTATGATATATAATATAAAGAAATATTTGCCTCGGGTATAAGTATCATTGACATCAAAATAGAAAAGCAATTGATTTATCGGGTTTAGAATTATAACCGCCATTTCCAAAATAAACGGTATAAAAAGACCGATGCTTAGCACAGGACTTTTTCTTATGATATGCCATGTGTCCATAAGTGCAATAATATATATTACGAACATAGGCGGTGTGAAATTATGGAATAGTATGTATCCTGTATGAGTAAAGTATTTCATGATAAGGTGTCCGTCGCCTAAATTATCCAGAAAAACAGCAAAGCAATCAAATAAGGCACTGATAAATACTACTGAAACAAGTGTGAAAAAATGTTTGCCTCGCTGGTCACGATAAAGCTTTCTCATAATGATTGATATTACAATAAGAAAAAGTATAATGACTGCACATATATTAAAATAGTTTATTTTTTGCAAGCTTTTCACCCCATTTTTATATGTTATATAAAATTATATCATATTTTTTTATTATTTGCAATGTATTATATAACTAGAACAGAAATATTTTTTTGGAAAATATGCACAGGTTTTATATGGATTTTTGTATATAATAACAGGCAGCCATAAGACTGCCTGTTGTTGTATATGATTTTTAATAAGGACTATCTGAGTGACATAACATTGATTTTATAGTATAAATCAGTATACTGAATATCAAGATTGGCAAGAATCTCCTGAGCCTTTTCAGCATATTTCTGATAGTATTCATCATTTGTCATAATTATATCAACCATGTTTTCATCAAGATAATCGTCTGATATATCAACACGCTTGAGAATATGATAGCCGTATGATGTTTCAACTATATCGCTTATTTCATCAATTCCGAGATTGAATGCGGCAGTTTCAAATTCCTCAACCATTTCACCCTTTGTAAAGAGATAACCGTCATAAGAACCGTCTTCATTTGCAATTTCACCGGGGTCTTCATTGTATTCAGCGATAAGCTTGTCGAAATCCTCACCGTCTTTAAGCTTGGTAAGTATTTCCTCCGCAAGAGCTTTCTGGTCTTTCTTTAATTTGTCGAGAGCATCTTCTCTTGCCTTGTCGTTTTCAGCACTGATAGCTTCTATTTCCTCATCAGTAGCACCTTCCGGAATTTCCTTTGTTTCATAATCAGGGTTTGTTGTTCCAAGAAGGATATGCTTTGCCATTACATATTCAGGAAGAACATTTTCTCTGAAATCGTCCTCATACAGAGTACGGATATTCTTGTATTCAAGGCTCTGTCTTTCCATAGTTTTGATATAGAGGTCTTCAGTGCAGTAAATGCTGTTTATATAATCATTCCAACCTGCATCATCAAGATTATTTTCTTCGATGTACGCTTGTTTATTTTTAAGAAATTCATTCTTTGATTCTTCTTTTTCCTCGTCAGTAAGTTCAACATTATTCTGTTCGGCGAATAATTCAACAGCACAGTTATTTTTGATATATGTCAGAACCTGTTCCTTGAGAGCTTCAAGCTTTTCATCAGCATTCTGTTCAGCGGAGATTGTTTCACCGTTTTCATTTGCATATGACTGACCATTCCAGTAATCATCAGAGCCATAATCAGCTGATTTTTTGAGATTGAGGAAGTAGTATCTGTATTCGTCAAGAGTAACTTCCTTGCCATTGATAGTCATTACAACAGCATTGAGGTCATCAAGAGGAGTGCTGTCGAAATAGTCAGCGGCAAGAACGGTTTCAGCGGCTTCGATTACTTCATCGCCTGAATTGTCATCAGCTCCGGTGCTGTCAGTATTTTCATCAGCAGTTTCGCTTATGCTTGTATCGGATTCAGCAGAATTTTCATCTGTCTTTTCTTTTTTCTCACAGCCTGCAATTGTGCAGAGCATAGCAGCAGCCATAATTGCAGCAAGAATTTTTTTATAGGATTTCATATTTGTAATTCCTCCAGAAATTTAATTAATATGTATAAAAATATATCAATAAAATTATACCACACAATTATAATATATAAAAGTGAAAAATGCATGAAAAAAATATATTTTTACATATCATATAAAAACTTACATTTTACAGGTGACATTATGTTAAAAATTATTCAAGTATAACAGTGAAAGGGCCATCGTTAAGAAGTTCAACCTGCATATCTGCACCAAATACGCCTGTTTCAACAGTATCAATATATTTTCTGCATTCGCTGACAAAATATTCATACAGCCTTTCAGCCATATCAGGCTTGCCTGCCATAGTGAAATTGGGACGGTTTCCTTTGCGGCAGTCTGCATATAATGTGAACTGTGAAACAACGAGTATGCTTCCGCTCACATCTTTTATGGAAAGATTTATCTTGTCATTTTCATCGGAAAATATACGCAGATTAGCGATTTTGAGTGCAAGACGTTCACAATCCTTTTCGGTATCCTCCGCACCAACACCGATAAGAGCAAGGTATCCATGATTAATCTGTCCTTTTATGTTGCCATCAACCGAAACGCTTGCCTTTTTAACTCTTTGCAAAACGATTTTCATTGAAATCACTCCTTGAATATTTTTTCAAAATATGTTTTGATGGGATTATGCTTATTGAAAAATTTTACTGAAACACCTGTTAAAAATGCGGAAATTATCGTGCCTTCTCTTGTGCCAACGATTGAGAAATCGAAGAATATCAGCGAGAGGACTATTGAAGCTGATACGCATAATACATCAAACACGATTTTTACATTTCCGAATTCAAAATGTGTTGTATCGGAAATTGCCTTGACAAATGCCTCACCTGAATTCATTATAACATCGGCAGTTACAGCAAGGCTTATGCCGAAGCCGAGAATTATAATTCCTGTGAATACCATAAGCAGTCTTATCGGATATAAGTCGACAGGTATAGGAGATACGCACCACAATCCAAAATCAGTGAAATATCCGAAAAGGAATGAAAGCGGTATCTGTAAAAGCTGAACAGGCTGAAATTTCTTTCTTAGTATGATAATTTGTCCGAGTATAAGGACGCAGTTCCATATTATAAGCCATGAACCCATTGAAAGAGAGGTGAATTTACAGCTCATGATATTTGCCACTGATGAAACTGGTGATACGCCCAGTCCGCCATGCTTTGTGAATGCTACACCAAAAGCAGAAAAAAACAGGCTTATTATAAAAAGTATGTATCGGCTTATCAGTTCCTTTTTCGGCATATGATTATGCTTTCTCCTTTCTGTTTACAATGTATATTCCAAGGCATACGAGTATAAGAGCAGTTATTCCCTGAATGCTGAATCCATTGCCCTCATGGAGTATTATTTCGGAAATGATTACTCCGCATATTGGATTCATAAATCCGAATACGGCAATTTTTGAAACGGGATTATATTTCAGAAGTACTGCCCAGAGTGAGTATGCGGCGGCTGATACAAATGCGAGGTAAATGAGTATTGCAACTGATTGGTGATTGATATTTCCGATATTTCCGCCTGAAACAGCACCGAATATCCACATGATTATGCCGCCGGCGAGAAACTGCCAGCCGCTTAGCATAACAGGGTTTTCATCAGCGGAATATTTTTTCATAAGCACTGAGGAAAATCCGCTTGCTATTGTACATAGAAATATAAATCCATCACCTATAAATGAAAATGAGAGATTTCCGCTTAATCCGCTGAGATTGACAACGATTATACCTGCAAAGCCGAGTATACAACCGAGCATTTTACGGACTGTGAGCTTTTCGGTGTGGTATATGAGTGATGAAATGAGTATTGCAGTGAATACATTTGCCGCAACGATAACAGCGGCTTTGCTCCCCGTTGTATGAGCAAGACCTATATAATAAAAAAAGTATTGCAGAACGGTCTGGAAAGAGCATATTTTCAGCACTTTGGGTATTGCCGATTTTGATGGTATAAGCAGTTTTTTTGATGTTATGCTTCCGAAAATTACAGCCATAATACCTGCTATGGTAAATCGAACTCCTGCAAAAACCATCTGTGAATTCCACTGTGATGCGGATATACCGAATTTTTCATATCCGATTTTTACTCCTGCGAATGCACTGCCCCATAATATACAGCATATCATGGCGGATATTACAGCAACAAGAGTATTTGAGAAAAATTCATCTTTTTTCAGTTTCATATGCAAATGCCTTCTTTTTTTACTTTAATGCTTCAAACAATCCCATACAGCCCGAATAAATATCATCAAAAGCAATATCAAATCTGCGTGAATACCATGGGTCGCTAACATCATCATTTCTTCCTGCATATTCAAGAAGCTTATGGATTTTCTTCATATCATCTTTCGGGAATATCCGGCGGATATTTCTTGCATTGAACTCGTCCATTATTACAAACAAATCATATTTATCATAATCGGAGGCTTTAAGCTGTACTGCATAATGGCTTGAAAACGGTATTCCACGTCTTTTCAATTCAGCCTGAGCAGGAGGATATATATTATTTCCGATTTCTTCAGTGCTTGTTGCGGCGGAGGATATTATAAATTTATCCGAACAGCCTGATTCTTCGACTATATTTTTCATTATAAATTCAGCCATAGGCGAACGGCATATATTGCCATGGCAGACAAACATTATTTTATGCATATAAGAAAATTCCTTTCGTTATAGTATTCCAAACAAAAACCTCTGATTACAGCATAATCAGAGGTTTGCAAACTGGCGGAGATGGTGGGATTTGAACCCACGGAACGTTTTACCGTTCAAACGATTTCGAGTCGTTCTCGTTATGACCACTTCGATACATCTCCGTATACTTGATTATTATACCACAAGTCAGAAGATATTTCAATACCAAATTGAAAAAAATTTTTTATAAAAAGGTCTTGACAATATGTGAAAAATAGTGTACTATTTAAGTAGTGAGGTGGTACAGTTGGAATTCAGCAATAATATGCCGATATACATTCAGATTGCCGATGATATAAAGAGAAAACTGGTAACAGGTGAGATAAATATCGGGGATAAACTTCCTTCAAACAATGAGCTTGCGGTGATGTATAAGGTAAATCCGAATACCGTTCAGAGAATTTACCGTCAGCTTGAGTCAGAGGGAATATGTTATACAAAGAGGGGACTGGGAACGTTTGTTATGGAAAATGAAAATCTTGTGGAAAATATCCGGATTCAGATGGTAAATTCAATAGTAAAGGAATTTATGGAGAAAATGTATTCGCTTGGATATGAAACCGATAAGATAGCAGAGATTATCAGAACATCAGAAAAGGAGTGACACCGATGCTTGAATTTAAAAATGCAATAAAAAAATATCCGAAATCATTCGCACTGAATGGCATTAATGTTAAATTTGAGGGCGGAAAGGTTTATGCACTTGCCGCACCAAACGGCCATGGAAAAACCACGCTTATGAAAACAGCCTGCAATCTTGTGAAGCTTGATTCAGGTGTATGCGAATTTGACGGAAAACCCGTATCACATGAAACTAACAGGGATATTGCGTATATGCCGACAGAAATGTATTTCTACAAAGGAATGAGCGTTGAGGAGGTCGGAAAATATTACAAGGATTTTTACAAGGATTTCAGCTATGATAAATTTCAGAAGCTTATAAAATTTATGGATATTGATATAAAAGCCAAAGCTTCGGAAATGTCATCGGGTATGTGTGCAAAATTCAAGATAGCATCAGCACTGGCGAGAAAATCAAAGGTAATAATGCTTGATGAGCCGCTTAATGGCATAGACCTTATCGCCCGTGATATGATAATTCAGACCATAATAAATGCAGTATCAGATGAAGCGTGTGTTATAATTTCGAGCCATATATTTGATGAAATAGAGAGCATAACCGATAATGTTGTAATAATGAAAAACGGACAGCTTGTACTTGAGGGAGAACTTGAACAGATAAGAATGGAACGTGGTATGTCAATTTCAGACCTTTATCGGGAAACATTTGCAGAAGCCGATTTTGACAAATATATGGAGGAGATAAGAAATGCTTAATCTTATTAAACATGAACTGATTAAATCAAGACAGGTTATACTTATAACAGCGGCATTATTCGGACTTATTGAGCTTATGTACATAATCAGCAGTATGGCAGGCTGGGGATTTATATACATTATGACAACGGTAATACTTTCAGTGATTATAACATCATCAGCAATCATTCCGATTATATATGCAGCGTTTCTTTATGATATGGATATAAGCCATAAGCACAAAAACGGATATATGCTTTTTATGACTCCGAACAGTGCATATAAAATAATCGGTGCAAAAATGCTTGCAAGCATCATAATAAGCATAGCATTGCTTCTGTTTATTTTCATAATAATGGCAGTAAATACAAAATTATCATCATTTTTTACAGTACCGGACGGAGAGGACTTTAATATATTCAGCATGATGTCATATGATAATCTGAGCTTTTCATATATATTTATTTCTTGTGCTGCAATGATTGTGCAGATTGCAAATGTAACGGCGATTGTTTATCTTGCCAAAATGCTTGGTGATACAGTGTTTGTAAATATAAAATTCAGAAGTGCATTATCATTTATATCGGGAGTAGGATTATATTTTATACAGACATTGATTTTATATGTACTTATGATAAAAACAATAACCAAAACAGATATAGCCATTATAGAAGAACCGATATTTTCAGGTATGAAATCATACATGATTATTGCAATGATAATAAGTATTTTGTTTGGAATTGCTGAATATTATGCGGCATCGGAATTATGCAAAAGAAAACTCAATATGTGATGCGGTGAGCCGCCGCCTGCAATTTTCAGTCAATACTTTTCTTTATGGTAGTCAGTAATATTAACTTACCTGACATATAGCCATGTATCAGTATAAAATGGTCGGGTAGGTACAAAGTGAATTAATAAAGCAAAGCAACGAAACTAAAAGTTTTTGCCCAGCTTTTTTCAAAAAGCTGGCGGTTTC
>JBJEQS010000166.1:0-2601 GCA_051881875.1 Oscillospiraceae bacterium | reverse complement strand
TGAGAAAATAAAAGGTGAAGAAGCTGAACAGGCAGAAATTCAGAAAGTTTAAAATAACGCAAAGCGGCAAGTTGCCGCCTCCTCTGTTTAGTCAATATTTTTCTTTATGGCAACCAATTATATTCGACTTACCTTGCATATCACTTTAGTATCAGTATAAAAATGGTCGGGTAGGTACAAAATGCACCAATAAAGCAAAGTAACGAAAGCAAAAGTTTTTTGTCAAACTTTTTCCAAAAAAAGTTTGAGCGAATGCAATTCGCTAAACAGAAGCCATCAAATTCCCAATAAACCACAACGGGCGACCAGTGGTCGCCCCTACAGAAATAACCATCGAATTTACGTTAAAATATAATAAAAGCGGTGATATGAATATCACCGCTTTTTATATGCTTAATATTGTTTTGATTTATTACTGTAACGGCTTCATTGTCGGGAAAAGGAGTACATCACGGATTGACGGACTGTCTGTAAGGAGCATTACAAGTCTGTCAACACCGAATCCAAGACCGCCTGTCGGAGGCATACCATATTCAAGTGCTGTTACAAAGTCCTCATCAACTTCAGCATTTGCACCGGTAGCTCTCTTTGCTTCAACCTGTTTTACAAAACGTTCTTTCTGGTCAATCGGGTCATTGAGCTCAGAGAATGCATTGCCCATTTCTCTTGCATAGATGAAGTATTCAAATCTTTCTGTAAATGCCGGATTTGATGGCTTTCTCTTGGCAAGAGGTGAATTTTCAACAGGATAATCATATATTATGGTCGGCTGTATAAGCTTTTCTTCAACAAATGCATCAAAGAATGCGATAAGTACATGACCTTTTGTTGCGGAATTTCCTTCCTCAACTTCAACATTATGAGCCTTTGCACAGGCTCTTGCAGCTTCATCATCAGCCCAGTCGTTATAGTCAACGCCGGCATATTTCTTTACAGCTTCAACCATAGTAAGTCTTTCCCATGGAGCAGCCATATTTATTTCAACACCCTGATAAGTAATTACATCAGAACCGCAGATTTTCTTTGTAATAGTTACATAGAGGTCTTCAATCAAATCCATCATTCCGAAATAATCTGTATATGCCTGATACATTTCAATAGATGTGAATTCCGGATTATGTGAAGTATCCATGCCTTCATTTCTGAAAATTCTTCCTACTTCATAAACCTTTTCAAATCCGCCTACGATAAGACGTTTGAGATAGAGTTCAGTTTCTATTCTGAGGTACATATCGAGGTCAAGAGCATTGTGATGAGTTACGAAAGGTCTTGCAGCAGCACCGATTTCAAGAGTGTGGAGCACAGGAGTATCAACCTCAAGGTATCCGAGATTATCAAGATAGCTTCTGATTTCACGAAGTATCATACTGCGTTTTACAAATGTTTCCTTTACATCAGGGTTGCAGATAAGGTCAACATATCTCTGTCTGTAGCGTATATCCTGATTTTTAAGACCATGCCACTTTTCAGGAAGCGGAAGAAGTGATTTTGATAGGAGAGTGAGCTTTTCAGCATGAACTGAAATTTCACCCATTCTTGTTCTGAATATATAGCCTTCAATGCCGATAATATCACCGATGTCCCATTTTTTGAATTCAGCGAATTCATCAGCACCTATATCATTCATTCTTACATAAATCTGAATATCATCAGATGCGTCACGAACATGAATGAAGTTAGCCTTGCCCATATTTCTCCAGCTCATAATTCTTCCTGCGATTACAACATGGATTTTATTTTCAGCAAGAGCAGCCTTGAATGCTTCTTCGTCATCACCTGATTTTGCCTTGAGTTCAGCTTCAAGAGCCTCATACTGTGCCTTTGCGTCCTTATTGTGTATTGAAACATCAAATTTTGTTATTTCATAAGGATTATTATTGTTAGCCTTGAGTTCATCAAGCTTTTCGATACGGATTTTCTTTAATATGTTAATATCCTGCTCGGAAACTTCTTCGGCAGCAGGAGTTATATTCTGGTTTTCGCTCATTTTTTAATCCCTCTTTAATTTTTTACTTTGTTATTTCAAGAATTTCAAACTGAAGTTCGCCTATAGGTGCATCAACTATGAATTTATCACCGATTTTCTTTTTCATTGCAGCTTTTCCGATAGGTGATTCATCTGAAATTTTGCCGTTTGCCGGGTCTGCTTCAGTTGAGCCTACTATCTGAAGTTTTTCAGACTTTTCAGTACCCTGTCTGAGAACAGTTATTATTGAACCGATACCGACTTCATTTACAGAGATATTGTCATCATCAACGATTTCAGCATTTGCAATAATGTTTTCCAGTTCAGCGATTGTAGCTTCAAGGATACCCTGTTCATTCTTTGCTTCATCATATTCAGCGTTTTCAGAAAGGTCTCCGAATGAACGTGCCTCTTTAAGTTTCTGAGCAACTTCTGCACGTCTTACGGTAATGAGGTATGAAAGTTCCTGTTCAAGTTTTTCAAATCCAGCTCTGGACATCTGCTTTTTTTCAGCCATAATCATTCTCCTTGTTGATAAAAATAAAATAACGTGAGCTCGATAAAAATAAAGAATTTTTACAAATAAAAGTTTTTGCCCAGCTTTTTTCAAAAAGCTGGTGGGGTCAAGGGGCAAA
>JBJEQS010000165.1:0-2602 GCA_051881875.1 Oscillospiraceae bacterium | reverse complement strand
ATTCTAAATATTCTTTTGTTTTTTCGGCTGTCTACTTGACAGGGGGCACTTCATCGTTACTGCGGCTATAATAATTATATAAATGGATATGCCGCATATTCAATCGAAAACTATAATATCCCGCAAAGCTGAAAGAATGGCAGGAACGTCAGAGAAATCTTATTTCAAATAATCCTGATATCCTCCGCAGACAGTATGACAGAGAGAAAATTTATAACTTCAAATTCCTTGACTTTAACTTCAAATGGTGGTAAAATTAAAACAGTAAGTGATGTAATGCAACTTGAATATCAAAGATATGGCAGAAATAAAACTACTCTTGTAAATAAGACATATATTGAAAGTGGTGAATATCGCCGTAAATTTGACAATGCAACTGATAATCCGGATATTAATAAAATGTTGTATGATAAATCAAAAGAGGCTTTGAAACACAGAAGTGGTACTGTATTTGAAGATATGTACTGGATTGATTCTGAAAGTGGCAAATTACTCCTTGAAGTGACAGACAGCATAATTGAACGTGCTATTGTTTATAACAAAAAAGTGAAGAAATTTGTCAGGGAACATAAAAATAATATAATTACACTGCATACTCACCCAAGCAGTATGCCGCCAAGTGCAGGTGATTTTAATTCATGCTTTATAAATGGATATAAACAAGGTTTTGTTTCATGTCATGACGGAATGGTTTTTGCATATACTTCCAATCAGATAATAAATGAAAATCTTTATAAACTCTATATTGCTTCATATATTAAAGAAGGATACAGTGAGTTTGATGCCCAGTTTAAAACTGTCGAAAAACTTAAAGAAAATCATGATATTGACTTGTGGGAGGTAAAGTGATTATGAAATTATTTATTGATGACAGGGTTATCATATCAGAAGAAATGAAAAATATGTCCAAAGAGCAGTTAAAGGCAGAAATAGAAAAGCTCGAAAAAGAAGCTATAACAGAAAAAAATAAAATTTTAAAGAAAAAGTAAAGAATTCTTTTTAAAGCACTCTTAAAGGGTGCTTTTATTATGCCTTGAAAGGTGGCGAGAGAGGTGTATGCCCTGCCGGAAATTTTTTTATTAAATTGAAAAATAATAAATTTAATTTAAATTTTTATAATATTTTTATGTAATATATTGAAAAATATGATAAAAAGTGCTAAAATGTAATTGTTATATATTTGATGTGCAAAGGAGTAATATTATGGAAATACAACGTGGATTCAGAAATAAACTGGAAAATTATGTGGATATAAACTCGGCTATCGAAGTTCAGATGAGTATAACAGGAAACTCAGTATATGATTACTGCTGTTTTGGTGTGGACTGTGATAATAAACTTTCAGATGACAGATATATGATATTCTATAATCAGACCGCATCACCTGCAAATGAAATAACATATACAGGAAACAATAATTCAGCAGTATTCAGAATAAAGCTTTCTGAATTGCCGTCAAAGATAAATAAGCTTGTATTTACAGCAAGTATTGATGGAATAGGGAAGATGAGCGAGATTTCATCACATAAGCTTTATATAAAACAGAACGGCAGCAGCCTTGTTGAACTCAATCTCTCCGGAAGCGACTTCAAAAATGAAAAAGCTATCATAACAATTGAAATATATAAAAAAGATGTATGGCGATTTGCTGCAATAGCAAGCGGATTTGACGGCGGACTAAGGGAACTGCTGAAAGCATATGGAGGGGAGGAGATAACTCCTGATGTTCAGCAGACTCCGAAAATACAGGAAAGCAAAACTTATATACCTCCGCACGTTCCTGTACCGGAACCGGTAAAACATACTAAAATTGAATTGCGGAAAGGTCAGAAAGTAAATCTTCAGAAAACAGGAAAAAATCTCGGCGAAATACTTATAAACCTCAACTGGAGTCAGCCAAAGAGAAGTTTCTTTTCATTCGGTTCAGATGCGATAGACCTTGACCTCGGCTGCCTTTATGAACTGAAAGACGGAACAAAGGGGTGCGTTCAGGCACTTGGAAATTCATTCGGCAGACTTGATGCACCTCCGTTTATAGCACTTGACGGCGATGACAGAACAGGAGCAGTTGCATCGGGTGAAAATCTCCGCATAAACGGAAATAACATCTCAAAGATAAAGAAAGTACTTGTATATACATTTATTTATGAAGGTGCGGCAAACTGGAAAGAAGCTGATGGCATTGTAACAGTAAAATGTCCGGGAAGCCCTGAAATCATAGTAAAGATGGATGAATATGTAACAGACCGCACCATGTGTGCAATAGCTATGCTTGAAAATCTCAATGATGAAACATTCAGCGTTGAAAAACTGATACGTTTTTTCAGCGGACATTCAGAAATGGACAGACATTTTCACTGGAATATGAAATGGGTAAGAGGCAGAAAATAAGATATAAATAACGGGACAGATACAGACTATCTGCCCCGTTATCAGTTTTAACGTGAATTTGATGAATTATTTTTGCAGGGGAATTTCATCAGGCGGCTGAAAGCTGTCCAACCTTTTTTTATAAAAAACGTGAGTTCGACAGGTTTATTTATGTACGGGCGACCATTGGTCGCCTGTTATGGTTTGCTGGGAATTTTATTGTTTCTGTTCT
>JBJEQS010000164.1:2482-11395 GCA_051881875.1 Oscillospiraceae bacterium | reverse complement strand
TGCTGAACTGAAATTATGGATTTACAAGTAAATAAAGACTGGCGAATATAGTTCGCCATTACAAAATAAATCTATCGAACTCACGTTTTTTATAAAAAAAGGTTGGGCGGCTGAAAGCCGCCTTAGAAACTCCCAGTAAACTAAAATGGGCGACCAATGGTCGCCCCTACATAAATAATCCATCAAACTCACTTTAACTTATCTTTTCCTTTTGTCATCTGATTTACTTCTGAAATAAGGTTCAGCATAACAGCCGCCCATACCTAAAGATGTATGCATACCAACACCGGAAAATCTGATATAGTAAAGAAGAATATAAACAAACCTTTTAATATCATCAGGTAATTTTTTTAATGAAAGAATAATATATCCCTTGCTTGCAGGAATTTTAAGTTTCTTGAAATTGAAATAATGCGAATTAAGACTATATGAACTTATATATATATTTTCGCAAATCAAGGAAACAATATCTTCATCATAAAATGGAAATTCAGAGAAAATTTCATCATTTCCGTTCCATTTGGAAGTAATGCTGTGAAAAAGACATGATTCTTCAGGGAAAAGCATATAATTTCTGTTCTGATAATTTCTGAAAGAAAAGGGAGAATCAAATGTAATTTTAATCAAATCAGAATTTTGAAATAAATCATAGCTTTTTATCTGCAAATCATCAAAAGAATATACTGTAAATAGTTCAAGCAGGCTGATATTGAAAGAAATACAGCCAAGTTCAAGTGTTTCAAGGGATAAAAGCCAGTTTAAAACATTTTCACAGGCAGTTGAATTAAGAAGATTAACAATCCATTTAATGTGATTTTCTTCATATTTAATATACTGCGAAAGGAAACAATCAGAAGTATGAAGAAGATTTTTAAATTCCTCACTTATTTTGTCCGAATGACAGATAAATCCGAAAATTTTATATGAAACAGATGGGGGGATATTTTCTGCAAGAGGTTCGAGCGAAAAAACAAGCTGTTTAATCAAAATAAATCTCCTTTCTTATCTTTAAGTAAAATAAACAGATGTATTCTTTTATGAATACATCTGTTTTTTTGTTGAACAACTGAATTAATTATATCTCTATATGAGTGATGTAAAACGCCGTACATAATTCACAGAATAAAAAATGTTTCAATCTCTATATGAGTGATGTAAAACCATAGAATTATGCTATGAATGCCTTGAAAATTATGTGGTTTCAATCTCTATATGAGTGATGTAAAACAAAACCACGTTAGAGGAAAAAGGTGGTTTTATTGTTGTTTCAATCTCTATATGAGTGATGTAAAACCTACCGTCAACGCAAAAATATGTGCTGTGAATGAGTTTCAATCTCTATATGAGTGATGTAAAAGTCAAAGTCGGCTGTTTTCTTAAAAAAATACTTCGACAATTCTGTTTTTATTATACACTATAAAAACAGAATTGTCAAGTTAAAAAAATCACATTTATCTTGGTTTTCTGTTATTATTAAATGTCTGTTTAAATGACGGCAGAGAGAGATTTCCGGAGTCTATTTCCGGAAGTGAATACTGTATGTTCCAGCCTATTCCGCTTCCTTTGCCCTTTCTGTTATTTGCAAACCATTTATGTATTGCATTTCCATTCTGTTTTGACTCATCTCCGCCATATACAACGGGATAACTTATAAAGCCGTTTGCAGTTTCAAAATTTGTAATCAGCATAAAGTCATTGAAATATCCGCTTTCACTGTCAAAAGGATTTTCCTTTAAAATTTCATTTATATCCTGTTTCTGAGTTTTATATTCCAGTGTTTCCATATCAAGAGTTCTTGTTTCCACTGAATCAACTGTTATTTTTACTGAACCAAGACCGAGTGGTTTTCCATGTCCTAATTTATGCATCTGCTTGCTTTCAAGGCTGTTTTCCCCTATTGTAAGAGTCCATACAAGTTCATTGAGCTGTTCCTGTGAAATTTTTTCAAAGTAAACATCGAATTCAAATCTGTTTCCGGCTTCACATAATTCCATTGTACTGTTTCTTTTATTTTTGTCTGTCGTGCTGTAATCCAGCTTGTTAAGTTTCGGATTATGCAGATAATATTTTCTGCCGTTCAGTTCAACTTTACAGCTTTTTATTACTTCATCGGGACTGTTTTTATTGCCCTTATACTTCATAATTTTATAGTCATATGTCCAGTAACAGCATTCGCCGGGTTTACGGCTGTAGAATTCAACCGATGAAATTTTCGGTGATGAAAGCTCCTGCAATGTGACGTTTTTTTCAAAGATTTCTCTTTCTGATGAATATACTGCATCTGAAAATCTCAGTTTTGAGGCATAATTATTTTCTTTGGTTATTATTCCGAACAATGCACAAGCCTTGCAGATTCTGTCACCTTTTCCATGCTGACAGCTTGCATAGCTTCCGAGCAAATCCATAACCTTATTTTCATATACGCTTCTGCCTATCTGTGACGGCATGAGATAAACTCTGTTTTTTCCGTTTTCATCTTTTACACGATAATAAAATACCGGATAGAGTTTTGAACCGTCGATATGTTTTTTATCAAGGGGTATCTGTGCAATGCCTTTGCCTTTATATGAACGGTATGCTTTGTTCACCTGTAAGCCATTATTTTTATTTTCAATATATATATCAAAATTTGTGTTATAATCTGCTATGGATTCCTCAAGCATATCACATTCAACTTCATCAGCAGAACATTCAAATCTGAAATATTTTGTTATTACATTATATTTTTTTCTTTTTACACTTTCCTGACCATACCAAACTCTTTTTACTTCATTTTCGACATCAATTTCTTCATCATTTGCCTGAGATTCATTTCGATATTTTTTTACATATGCGTCAAAGAGCCTGTATTTTCCTTCATAGAACTGAATTATGCCCGGTTTTCTGATTGCACTGCTTCTTGATGAAAGGATATTAACATTATTTACTGAAAGGCATGAGTTGCTGAGTGTTTCATATGCTGACCTTATAACGCCTCTGATTTGCGAGCCGGGGATTATTGGTTTTCCGTCAACTCTGTAGAATGAATATATTTTATGCTCATCTTTTCCAACGATAACATTTTCACTGTCCGGAATTGCAAGAGGTGTTTTTGTTTCAAGCACACAATGAATTTTTCCGGTAAGATTTCCGCCGTATTCATCGGAAGATTTTCTTTCCACGCCTTCGCCAAGTCTTACAAAGTTATATGGATTTATAAAAGTATCGCTTTTTTTGTATGATGACATATTACATTTTCTCCTTTCTTATTATTTCAACTATCCTGAAATCTTTTATAGCTGCAATTCCGTTTTCATCATAATCAATATAGTTGTAAATTTTAATCTTTTCTGCATTTTCAAAAGGAAGTGTATATTTACCGCCGCCTGTTGCCGTATAAACATTTCCGCTGCTTTTCTTTTCATCTATATCGAGATACTGAACGTCTTCAAGAATTCTGTTATCAGGATTTTTCAGAAAATCATCATTTTCAGTTTCAAGACTTTTCTTTATACATTCATCATCAATTATTCTGAATTTAAAATCCTTATTAACAGATGTCCTTGAAAATTTCACCTCTGAACTTCTGTTGAATATTCTTACCTCAAGAAGATTTTCAGTATCAGTTACCATATCCCCGCAGGTCAGCTTATCAGTATAGAGGGCATAAACTGTTCCGTCATATTGTGAAATTCTGCTGATGATGTCCTTTTCCGAGATAATTCCGGTTTCTTTATATAATTCCATCAGTTTTATTCTCCTTTCAGCAATAATTCTGCATTTTCTGATTTAAGCAGATTTGTTCTGTCAATGCCGTTAAAATCAATTTTTTCGATTTCAAACATTCCTCTGCCAACAGATGAAAGTCCTCCGACCGAGAGGTATCCCCGGTTCAAATCAAAAATAACTGCTGATAAAAATGCTCTTTCCTTTATACCGGTATCTTTTGGAATTGTAATTACAAGTTCAGTTTTTCCGTTATAGCAGGTGATTTCAGTATACAATGCAGTATCCTTTGTACCGGCACTGAATCTGTCTATTGAATTTCTTGAAATTTTCTTGCTTGTATAATCTGATATTTCCGACTCTGAAAATGTAATTTTTGATTTTATTGTTTCACCTGAATTATTCTTATTATCGACATAGCCGAATAAATCTTTTGTCCTCTGCTCACCAGCAAATGTACAGAATCTTTCTCTGAATGCACCAGCCCATGATGTACCCGGAATTACAGGAGTTCCGTCTTTAAGAGTCATCTGTTTATAGTCCGGCATTTTTTCACTGTCTGTTGATACAGCTGTGGTATAAACTCTGATTGATACTGCACCATTCTGTCTGAGTGACATTTTTATAATATCATTTTCATGGTCTGAAGCTTTTAATTCATATTCGGAAATACTCTCCCATGACTTCATATCTGTTGCATCAAAATCCAGCCACTCTGATATTTCATCATCTTTTTCAAAATCGAATTCAGCTTTTTTAAGAGATTTTATTTCTGTAATGCCGTAACCTCTGGAAGTTTTCTTTCCGAATCTTAAAGATGATGATTTCATTGCTGCAATAAGCATTTCGGCATCTGAACATATTTTTTCATTTTCTTTCAGGATTTCCAGATATGTTACAAATTCTGCACCTGTTTCCACGACCTGAAAATCGAATTTTGCACCTTTTTCAGCGACTTTGTTTTTCAAAGCCACACTATCTCTTACAGTCCGGAAACTTTCCGAAATAAGAACAGCATCATAGAATATAATTTTTCCCTGTCTGCTTTGTTCACCGTTTATATATCCGAAAATTTCTTTTCTTTTTTCTTCATTTTTTATATAATGACGCATTACTCCGGCTATTGATGAAGCAGGAATATACGGCATTCCTCTGCCGTCAAGCACAACATCGCTGTCAGATGTTTCATTTGTACCTGAACCCACTGAAAGAGGAGATTTCAATTTAAGAACAATCTGATAATATGTATGTTTCATCAGCCTTTTACCTCCTGTTTCTTATAATATTTAGCGATTGTGAGTATGATATTCAGATATTCTTTCTGTCCAGCCCAGCCAAGATTTTTTAATTCATGTTCGGACTCTGAATTTTTAATAATATTCAATGCATTTTTTTGTGTGGATTCAGTTTTGATGCTTTCAATTCTTTTTATAAAGTCATAGTAATCATTTGATTCATTAAGCATAAGAGTTAATCGTCCGATTGCAGAAGCATTAAGTTTCTTTATTTCTTTAATTTTTGATTCTGCATAATTCAATGCACGAATTCTCATATCTTCCCATTCATTATTTTTTTCAAGCATTTTATCAATTTTTGATGTATCAATACTGCATGATGAATTATTTTTCGTTAGTCTTATGCTGTCCGCAAGAAACTTATATGCATCAAAAACTCTTACTTTTCCAAAGCCTTCATTCTGTCTTTCGCCTATATAAATAACATTCTGATATTCTTTTGATGTTTTACAGATTATAACAGAACCCTTTGCCAATGCTCTCACATGAGGCTTTTTCAGACGGTTTACCGTATTAAATCCGGTAACAGTGCAGTATTTAAGAGCAGATGAATTTTCATCAACATCTGATTTTTCTATTCCGAGGGCATCAAGCAGACATTTAAAACCTGCTTCTTCAAGTATTACATCTGATTCAAGAGCAAACATTATTTTATCAGCCTTTATTTTTTCAGGTTTTACTTCATTTACCGATACTGCCTCAAGACTGCATGATGAATACTGAGCAGTTTTTGAACGTCCGAATCTTATATCAGCATTTACAAGCAGATTTGCAAGTATATTTATATATTCCCCGTCACCTGTTATGCTTCCTCTGAAATACTGACCGCTTTCAATACATACCTGTGTATAAAGTCCGGCATCTGTGTTGACTGCATTATGATAAACTGTCTTTGTAAGCGGTTTTATATTCACAAGTTTTCCATCTGTATATGTTATATATCCGTCTTTAAGCGGTTTCAGTATAAGCTTATCGCTCTTTGGTTCAGTTGCTGTATTATGAATTGTCTTTGTTTCATCTGTTTTATCCTTTGCAAAATTTCCTGTTACCGGAATATATTCATTTAAATTTTCATCTGTTATATATAAATTTGAAAATTTAACATCTTCATTCATAAAGATGTTTCTGAATTCCTGATTTACTTCACCTGTTTTAAGATATTCACTTCCCAGCAAGCCCATAACAGATGAACCGCTTATAAATGACTGTGTTTCATTTGCACCTTTTCCGGTAAGCATTAAATCGCTTTTATTTTTCACAGCATAGCTTAATATATATTTTTTACCTTTTTCGCATACCGGAATTTTAAATTTTTCCTTGTTGTCAGAAGCATTTTCAATAGTGCATTTAACGACTCCGAAACCTCTGTTTCTTTTATATCCTATATGCCTGAGAGCCTTGCATATTCTTTCAAGCTGTTTTTCATATTCTTCATCAATTTCAGCTTCTGCACAGAATACAAGATTTTTTTCCTTATCCCATGGAGCATATCTGTTTACAACTCTCATAAAACGAAGGCTGTTTTCCATTGCTTTTCCCGATTCTTCAACGGCAGTTGCCGCTTTTATCTGTGTAAAAAGTCTTGTTGTTTCTTCTGCATAAAACGGTTTTTTTTCTTTTATTTTTGATATTTCATATTCAAGAGCGTCTGCATTTTCTATCAGTGCGTCAGATATTCTGAGTGAACCTGATTTATCATTTCCTGTAATTCCGAATATTTTTTTAATTATTTCCTTATCTGCTGCTATATATTCAGCTGCTTCTTTCATACAGCCTTTTATTCTTCTTGCAGGAATATATGGTATTCCCATATCTGTAACGCATATGTCAGTATCAATTACACTTCCGAAACCATCTCCGTCTGCCGTACATAAATCACTTTTCAGTTCTATCTTCAATATTTTATGCATTTCTGATTTTCCTTTCATTCAGCTTTCCATAAATCATATACAAGCGACACATCATATACGATTTTTTTCAGTGTATCCTTATCGTTTTTATATTCTTCATAAATTTCTCTGAAACTTCCGTTATTATAACGTGACAATATTCTTTCAAGTTCAAACCTGAAATATGAATCGCCTTTAAATGCACTGTCACGCAATGTTTTTATATTCTGTCTGCCGATTTCTGAAAGCATTTCAATTTTTCTGCAAAAATCCCTGAAACAATCCCTCTGAATATCTCCTGATTTTTCAACCTTATACGGTCTTTTGGTAAGATTGATTTCCTGTTGTTTTCTTATTGTTTCAAGGTCATTTACTATACCGCTGTGGCAATAATGAAAATCAACATAATTATCCTTTGAATTATTGGCTCTTGTCTTTTCCTTGCCCATTTCGCAGCAAGCCTCTGCAATCTTATATATTTCGGAAAATGGTGCATGGCTGTGGAATACCGCAATTCCGGCACATGAAGCATTGACCTCTCCATTAACAAGAGGTCTTGATTTTTCAAGTGTATCAAAATATGCAAGTATTATATCCTTTGCATCTCTTGCGTTGCATATGATTGTGATTTCATCTCCGCCGCCGATGATTTTTCTGTATTTATGGAGATTAGCATTTTTATTTCTTTCTTCAGCAGTCATTTTTGCACGTTTTTCGCCGAGCATTTTTTCAATTGCACTTACAGGCTGATTTACATATATTTCATTGGTTGAAAGAGAAAATTCCCTTAATTTATTTACACAGCTGTCATAATCGTTTATACCATCGGTGAGTGACTTGATTTTATTGCCCATTGCATTTCCATCAATATAAATAACAGCAAGCAATGATTCCTCACCTTTTTTCCATACAAGCGAGTCAAGATTTTCTGCCTGATTTTCGTCATGCTTTTTACAGTATTTATCATATGCATCTTTTTTCAGTTTGCTTTCTCTGGAATAATCTTTTCCTTTTTCTTTTTTTACAACAGGCAGCCATGTATTTCTGTCAACCTGTGTGAACGGCAGTACATTGCAGGGGATAGAAAAAGTTCCTGAATTCTTCTGATATTTATTCTGTTCATAAAGAGCTTTTCTGTCATCATTGAAATTATCGCTTGTTTCAACGCCCGATGCAATAATGCTTATGGTATATGTTTCATCAAGAAGCATTTTTGAAAAAATTCTGTTTGCCTTTAAATATACATCTCTGTTTTTATAAAGTATATAGAGATTTCCTCCGCCCTCATAGATAACAGTTCCGTCATTAGCTGATTCAGCAAAAGCAGATTTTGAAAATTCTACAGGTTCATAAATATTCTGAGAATTTTTCTTTTTCCAGTTATCTTCAATAATAATACTATTACCCCTGCATTTTTCAATAAACATTTCATATACATGGGAAAGAAGTGCCGAAGCTCCTGCAATTTCCCTTACTTTACTGGTTCTGTATATATATTCCTGCTTTGAACGGCAGTCATATAATGCGGTTATCATTTCTGACATTTTTCCACTCCTTACCTATTATTTTTTATATTATATCACAAAAAAATCCATAATGCAATAAATTATAAACAAAACATCAAATAAATTTCTTTTCATTAGTGTGAATATGATGAATTTGTTTCGGGAATTCGCTGGCACTTTCACCTCCTTTGCAGTTTTTTCAATCATTTACCATGAGAAGCTTATGTCTATTCTCGGCATATCCATCACCGCCTTTCACTATATAATACCGACAGGAAATTGATTTTAAGTGATAAATTTTATTTTGTGAGATACATTATGAGTGCTTTTCTGAGGTCTTTAAAAAATTCTTCAAATGTTTCGTAGTTAAAAGAGTAAGTGTGCTGTGTTTCGCTGCTGTTCGGGTTTGTTTTCTGGAATTCATTCATATTATTCACCTCCTTTTAATATTGGATTGCTTTTGATTACCATGAGAAGCTTATGTCTATTCTCGGCATATCCATCACCGCCTTTCACTAT
>JBJEQS010000164.1:0-2382 GCA_051881875.1 Oscillospiraceae bacterium | reverse complement strand
TAGAGATTTAAAACAAAAAACAGATGTATTCACAAAAGAATACATCTGTTTTTCTATTATTATTTATTTTTCTTTTCGATTAAATTTCAGCAAGCAGATTTTTCATAAATTCAATATATTTTTCTTTCTGCTGACTTACATTTGCAGGATTTACCGCTTTTTTATCAAGTCCCGCCTGCACTCTGTATGGAATTATTACTCTTGGTTCCATATTCAGCTTTATTTCCTTTTCTTCGCCGTTTTCAAGTATATCTGAATATTTCTTCATTTTTATATCTATAAGGTCAGCTGCGGAAATAAAATCTGTAAAGGCAAAAAATCTCACATAATTTCCGTCCATAACATCGGGCAGTTCGCCTGTATTGTAATCATCATAGTTTTTACTTTGATTTATGTCTTTTGTTATTGCCTCTGTTACAAATATTTTGAAATAACTTAATCTTGTAGGATTGGCTTCTTTTTTTGAACGGGTTTGTTCAAATTTTGCAACACATGAAACAAGTTTTACTCTCTTTGCTCTTAAATTATCACAATCTGTCTTATCATAAAAACATTCTGAACCGGCGACACTTTCCATATCATCATACAATTCGCCGTCCTCATTGTATGTGTATGTATCAACATATCTTGGTATTTTATCATCTTCCGAATTGCCTTTTTTAGTGATATATTCCTTTGATTTTCTGTGGCTGCATTCATAAAACACCTGTTTTTCCATATATGCTGTAAAGTTATCATTTTTATCATAATCATATTCATTTATGCTTTTTAAAAAAACGTCCTGTATCACATCATAAGCATCATTTTCATTGAATCCGAATTTTTCCATGCATTTTGAATACAGGGAATATGACAGAGCATTTCCGTTGCCTTTAACAATAATTTTTTCGCAAATCTGCCATTTTACTGCTTTTGCCTGTCCTGAATTTCCGGATTTTTTATATTCGCAATACTGTTTTGCAAGGTCATTTATAGTTTTCTGGTCGATTGCTCTTTTTTCTTTTAAAGTCATAAAATTCCACTCCCTTTATTTAAGAAGCATTTTTATACGCTGTGCAGGATTGCTTACTTTTGTTTCTGCCATAATTCTGACTATTTCGTCCATATAATTAAGTGATGTTTCATCATAAACTGTATATACTTTATTTCTGTGGTCTGCTTTTCCATATACTATACAGCCGATTGATACATTTTTATGAATTCTGTAGCCGTAATTAATTCCCATGTTAAGAATCTGCGTCATAACCTTTGAACCGAATGTAATATCCGCATAAATTCTGTCTTCATCAGCCATGCAGTCAATTAATTTTTCAAACATCTGAAGCTGCGTATCAATATCATCACTGTACGGAACTGATATTTCTGTAAGTTTATATCTGAAATCTTTTTCCTGTGCAAGTTCAGAAATTTCGGACTTAAAAATCTCATAGTTTTCCCTTGCATTGTCATAATCAGAAACAACTGTTATTATTTCGATTTCCTCATTTTTTTCGGCATATGCATTTATAACTGTCATAATCGGGAATGATGTTGCCTTATAATCAAGGTCGGGATTATTGTCTGGAGTATAATGCACTCTGTTTTTCATATTTTCTGATGGCTGAAAAGGGCTTATGCTTATAAATTTTTTCATAATACTTATCTCTCCTTTAAAAATTCGGTTATGATTTCTGCTTTAATAATTTTCTGCCAGCCTATGTGTTTGAAGATGTATTCTGATTCATATTTGTTTGTGGCTGGATTTATTCTCTGAGCATCAGTTTTTATTCTTTCTGAAACGGGACGTATAATATCGGCATCTGTTTTGTTTTTCAGTTCTGCAATAAGGTCAACAGGGAGAACAACTGCATAAACATCGGCATTATAGGAAATAATTTCGTCTGTATCTGTAACAGTTTCATCAAGCTGAATAATTTCTGAATCGCCATAAAATTCAAGCAGTTCTTTCATCTGTTCGTCTGTCATTGTATGGCGTGACACCCAGAGTATTTTTTTCAATTGAATATCATCTCCTTTAATTAACATTTTACTATACTTCACAAATAAAATCAAGTATATAAATCAAAGGCTCTGACGCATGGTCGTGAGATTTCATACATCACAGCCTTTGATTTTCTGATTACATATAAAGAATATTTACAAGTTTCATGTTTTTCATTAATATTCACTTCCTTTCATTATGTAATACATTCTTCTGACCGGTTTTAAGCGATAATCTGAAAAAATTTTTTTAATAACAAATATATGGGAAATGTGGGGATTCTATATCTGATAAGTTTGGCAAAAAACACATATTAAAGTCACCTCCTGCTGATGAAATTTTTATCGGATTAAAGAACTATTGTAATAAGGCTGAGTATGCTCATTATATTTCACTTCCTT
>JBJEQS010000163.1:0-2611 GCA_051881875.1 Oscillospiraceae bacterium | reverse complement strand
ATTTAGGGCGGGGGCTGCCGCCCCCACACCCCCGTTTCGCTCTGTCGAGCGACCAGCTTTTTTGAAAAAAAGCTGGGCAAAAAACTTTTAGTTTCGTTGCTTTTCTTAATATTGAAATTTTTTAACCTACCCGAAAATTTTTATAAGGCTGACAATAAGGAGATACGCAAGGTAAGTTGCATATAATTGACCACCATAAAGAAAAATATTGACTAAACACCGGAGGCGGCGACTCGCCGCAAAAAGCTGGGCAAAAAACTTTTGCTTTCGTTTTAAGCTTAATAATAACATTCTGTAACTACCCGACCGATTGGATAAAACAAAATACTTAAAACCGAAGGCGGCAACTTGCCGCCGTTATTCTTTTATTCCTGAATATGACATTGTTTCCATAACATTTTTCTGTACTGCTGCAAATATTATAACAGGCGGTATCAGTATAAATACCGAACCTGCCATAGCCGCACCTGTTCTCGCAAGTCCCGAGCTTCCCGCCTGCTTTACTGCATATGATAAAAGCTTCAATGCCTCATCATGTATGAAATTTCCGCCGTCATAATTCCATGAACTCTGAAAGGCAAATATTGTCAGCGTCATAAGTGCCGGCTTCTGATTCGGCATAACTATTCTCCAGCATATAGTAAACATATTTGCACCATCAATCTTTCCTGCCTCAATCATTGTATCGGGTATACGGCTTATCGACTGCCGCATAAGAAACAATCCCAGCGGTGTAACTGCCACAGGAAGTATCAGTGCCGCATATGTATTAAGAATATGAAGCTTCGCCACAACAGAATACTGCATAAGATATATTACATTGCTCTGATAAAGCAATGATATTATCACTATTGCATTTATAAGTTTTTTCCCGATAAATTTTCCCTTTGCAAGCACAAACCCTGCCATTGAACAGAATATACACTGTGAAACTGTTACTGTAACCGTTACGAAAACCGTATTGAAAACATATCTTGAAAACGGCACCCATAAGTTCTGGAGCATACGATACATTTCCCTGAAATTATCAGCCGTTGGTGCAAATGTATATACCTTAGGCGGAAATATGAAAAGCTCATTCACCGGCTTCAGCGAATTTATAACGGTAAGATATACAGGAAAAAATGATATTGCCGCAAATACTGCCACTATAACAAATATCAGAACATCATCGCTCTTTTTTCGTCCTGCCATGCCCGATGAACCTTTTATTTTTGAAATATCCGTCATATTCCTACTCCTCATTGTTTTTTCCAAGTACGGCAGATACCGCAAGATTTGCAAGATACATAATTACAAATAATACCGTACATATTGCCGAGGCATATCCCATTTCAAAGCGTATCCAGCCGTAATCATAAGCGTGTGTCATAACCGTATGCACCGAATAATCCGTACTTGGAAATCCTGCAAGGCTTCTTCCGACTATATCCGAGGTAAATGCGGATATAATCTGCATTACTCCTGCAAACAAAAGCTGCGGCTTCATTTCGGGTATTACTATATAATACAATTCCTGCCATCTGTTTGCAATGCCCTCCACCGCACCTGCTTCATAGAGTGATATGTCAATATTTCTGAAACCTGCACTCATTGCAAGAAATCCTGCCCCCGAACTCATCCACATCTGAACGGCTATCACTATCCATATCGTATACTTAGGATTTGTAAGCCACTGTACCGGATATGTAAGTATTCCATGATTTATAAGCAGAGAATTGAGATACCCATATGCATCACCGCTGAATATTATCCGCCATACCGCATACAGATTAGCCATTGAGGGTATATAGAATATCAGCGTGAAAAATGACCTCCAGAATGGTTTGAGTTCATTGATAAGCCATGCAAGAAGAAACGATATTATATAGCTTACAGGGCCTGTAAAAAGTGCAATGATAAATGTATTTTTCAATGATTTGATAAATACTCTGTCGGAAAAGAAAAGAGCCTTAAAATTATCCAGTCCGACAAAGGAATTTATTTTTATGCCGTCAAAATCGGTAAATCCCAGAGGTAATGCCATAAGAACGGGAATAACAGTAAATATTATAAATAAAATCATAAACGGCAGCAGCATAAGATAGCAGTCAAGATTTTTTATCACTGATTTTTTTATGTCTTTCCATTTCATATAGTATACCTCCTTTCGTTTGATAATTTCTTTTGTAGTGGCGAACACCGGTCGCCCGTTGTGGTTTTATGGGATTTTGATTGTTTCTGTTTTGCGAACTGCGTTCGCCCAAACTTTTTTTGGAAAAAGTTTGACAAAAAACTTTTTTGAACGATTGAAGGGCGGGGGCAAGCCCCCACACCCCCGTTTCGCTGTAAACAGCGACCAAAGGCTCTGCCTTTGGAAACCACAAGCTTTTGAAAAAGCTTGACCAAAACTTTTTCTTTCGTTGCTTTGTTTACTTAGAATATTTTATCTTATGGCTCGACCACATAATCAGGTTATTTTGTGCTGTCGTTAAACAATGCGGAATTTACCAATGCGGTCGAGCCGATAAATAAAGTGAACGCTGAAACTAAGCCGCTGAAAGCGGCTTGCTACGAACCGGAGGCGGCGACTCGCCGCCAGCTTTTTGAAAAAAGCTGGGCAAAAACTTTT
>JBJEQS010000162.1:0-11463 GCA_051881875.1 Oscillospiraceae bacterium | reverse complement strand
ATATGACCTGATTATTCGGAAAATCAAAAATATAATAATCCGATTTAATCAGGTCACTCTACAGTATACATATCACGCTCACTGATAAAAGACAAAACTGAGGAAATGCAATACAGCCCGAATCATGACACATTATACTTACACAGCCTCATAATCACTGTTATAGCTATTTTTCTTATCAGAGCCATATTCAACATTCCACGAGTTATCTCCTGTCACACGCTTGATATGTTCAAGAAAAGCATACATCTCAGTTCGATTACCAGAGAACATCTTCCCGTCGATATAACTCACAGAATTCATAACGAAATGGGCGTGGTATATTGATGCACAACCGCCATATTTTTTATCACAAGGCTTTCTATGTATACAGTAAACAAGCTGATATCTGTCAGAAAAATATGCCGCTATACTACGGCTTATTGATTCAGCTATTTCAAGATTATCACCCCATGTAGTCTTTGCGTTATATACCACAACGAAATGAAACACAGGATTTCCACTTGTCTTACCAAAATATCTCTTTACTGTTAAGAATTGTTCATATGCGTTATATACATCAGTATTCAGACTATATAGTTTATCATAATCAGTATGTCCGTAACATACATAGTTCAATACATTATTCATATACGGCAAACCATCATCTGTGTTTCTGATTATCTTAAAGATTCCCATACGTCAAGTCCCCCCTCTATAAAAAGTCCCGTCTGTTTTATAATATTACCATACTTTTCCTGTGATGTAAGCGGTGTACATATTTCAGAAAAAGTACTGGCTCTCTGCCTGAATTCTTCTTTGCGTATATAATCATTCTCATAAAGGGTATCTGCAAACTCCAGAGCCATATTAACCATTTCCTGCATCCTAACAGCTATCTGCGGTGTTATACCCTGACTTCCATGTAAAGCACAATCAAGCATATATTCGCTGAACTTCATACCCTTTTTATCCGCCTGCTCCTCTATATGTTGTAACTGTAATGGAGAGAGCTTAATACTCTTCACAATGGATTTCTTCTCATTTTCACTTCTCATGATATTATCCTCCTTATGTGATTATGTATATTATAATCTTATCCTTACTGTATAGACCTTTACTATATGTACTATGTATAATATATACTATATACATATATTTACTATACCATCATATCAAATATTGTTATGCTATTATATATTTAATAATATTCTGCAAGACAGAGGTAATGGTAATACCTCTGTCTCCCTGTACACAAGTATGCAGTAATCGTATAAATATAAGCCGTTAATACCTGATACAATCTGATTCGGTATTACTTTTATGTTAGTAAAATTTTCAAAAAGTAATACTTTTTTCCTTCAATTGTATATTATAACATTGAATCTATGCCAGGTACTGATTATACGATAATGGTGAGACCGCATAGGTCAAAGCCGCCTTCGGGCGGAACATAGGAGCATAACAAAGGAACAGGAGGTGCAGAATGTTCAGTAATCGGCGTTATCTTACCAGAGGAGTTCAGGCGGATATACCGTTTGAACTCCAGCATTTTATGTGGGAATGTATCAACCGTCTGCCAGAAGAGAGTGACTATTTCCAGGTCTTTAAACTTGAAGTTGTAGGCGGTATACAGAGAATACACCATTTCTCAGAACAGCCAGAATACTCTGTGGAATACTTACTTCCCACAGTAACAAAACCTGTAACAGCAAAGGTCTATGTCATTGACGACGGCGACCACAGCACAATGCTTTTAGCAGAAGAATATTAAATCAAACACAAAGCCCTCCCGATTGATTTCGGGAGGGCGATTTCTATTTATGGAGGATTTTCAAATGGAAGAAAAAATCTATTGTTCCCACTGCGGAACTATTATAGACACAGATGACTACGAGGAAATTGACGGTCAGATTATCTGCTCCGACTGCATAGAAAACTACACTACGACTTGTGACCGCTGCGGTGCTATCATATGGGACGCTGATGCTTACGGAGATGATTATACTTCTCTGTGCCATCACTGCTATGAAAATTACTATACCCGCTGTGCTGAATGTGACGCTCTGATTCACAACGATGATACTTATGAATACGGTGGCGAGTACTACTGTTCCGAATGCTATCACGATATCAGAGACAGGGATAGTTCAATCCATGAGTACAGTTACAAACCAGAACCAATTTTCTACGGTAATAGCAATCGTTATTTCGGCGTGGAACTTGAAATTGACGGAGCAGGAAAAGATGATGATTATGCCGATGACATACTTGCTATTGCAAATGCTGACAGCACATATATCTACATAAAGTCAGACGGGTCGCTTGATGACGGCATGGAGCTTGTTTCTCACCCGATGACCCTTGACTATCACAAGGAATATTGTTGGTTTGATATTATGAGAAAAGCTGTTTCTCTTGGATATCGTTCACATCAGACAAGCACCTGTGGTCTGCATATTCACGTTAACAGAACAGCCTTCTAACCGAGAAAAGCAGGACGAAATAATCAGCCGTATTCTGTATTTCGTAGAACATCACTGGAATGAAATGTTGAAATTCTCAAGGCGCTCTGAATATACCATGAACCGCTGGGCGGCACGTTACGGATACGAGCATACTCCCAAAGCTATTATGGACAAGGCAAAGAAGGGCAACAACGGAAGATATGCGGCTGTTAATCTATGCAATTATCATACTGTGGAATTTCGTATGTTCCGTGGTACTTTGAAGTACAACACCTTCATTGCCGCTGTTGAACTTGTAAACCGTATCTGTGATGCCGCAATGTACAACACTGATGAATCAATAGCAAAGCTGTCATGGTCTGATTTTGTGGCAGGAATTACAGAACCTGAACTTATCACATATCTCAAGGAACGTCAGCTTTACATCAACGAAAAGATTACAACAGAGGAGGATATGTAAGATGTGTGCATTATTTGGTTGGTTAGATTATAAAGGCATTATGCCGTACAAGGCACTCAAAAAACTCACCCAGGCACTTGCAAACGCCGCCGAAGAAAGAGGTACAGATGCGTCTGGTATTGCTTATGTGAATGACGGCAAGGTCACAATATACAAACGCCCTAAACCTGCTCACAAGGTTTATTTTAACGCACCTGCCAATACGAAAGCAATTATGGGTCACACCCGTATGACAACCCAGGGCAATGAAAAACACAATTTTAACAATCACCCGTTTCCAGGTCATGCAGACAGAGATTTTGCCTTTGCTCATAATGGTGTGCTGTATAACGACAAGATGTTACGCAAAGAAAAGAATCTGCCCGACACTCACATCGAAACAGATAGCTATGTTGCAGTACAGATTATTGAACAGCAAAGAAAACTGGACTTAAATAGTCTGAAACATATGGCAGAAACAGTCAGCGGCAGTTTCTGTTTTAGTGTACTTGATGAGTATAATTCTCTTTACATAGTTAAAGGTTCCAATCCAATGTGTCTGCTCCATTTTGAAGAACTTGGGCTTTATGTTTACGCATCAACAGAATCCATTATGAAAAAGGCTCTCGGAAAAACAGGTTTCCATAAATTCCACTATGAGAAAATTCAAGTTACTGAGGGTGATATTCTCAGAATAGATGCAAACGGTAACATTATACGTTCTCGGTTTGAAGTCAAAGATAATTTCAAAGATAACTCATGGATTAGGTGGTATAACGACTTTGAAGACGAACTTTACAACGAACATGAGCAGATGCTTCTTGAAATTTGCAGCTATTACGGCATTGATGAAGATGATGTCAGCCTGCTCCTGGACTACGGATATACCGCCGATGAAATTGAGGATATGCTTTGCGATAATTCACTGATTCATGAAACGGTAAACGCTATCACTGGTGAAGAAGATTACTCGGATTATCTTGTAAGCATATAAACTGCTTTGACTGTCTCAAAAAGTTTACTTTCTGGGACGGTCATTTTTTTATCAAAAACGTGTGTCAAAAAGTCCATTTCTGACTTTTGGGACGTTCCAGAAGTGGAAGGACTTTTTGAAACAGATTGGAGGCATTTTATGGATAACAGAACTTTTGGTTATGCCCGTGTTTCTACTCGTGAGCAAAATGAGGACAGACAGATTGAAGCTCTCACAAATTTCGGTGTCAATAAAGATAATATTATCGTGGACAAATGCTCTGGCAAGGATACTGAGCGTGAAGGCTATCAATACCTTAAAAAGCAGATTCTCAGAAACGGTGATACGCTTGTCATCAAAGAGCTTGACCGACTAAGCAGAAATAAAGCCGACATCAAAAAGGAGCTGGAATTCTTTAAAGAGAAAGGCGTTCATATTCGCATCCTTGATATACCGACTACGCTTACTGACTTTCCTCCTGAGCAGATGTGGGTCATGGATATGATTAACGCTATTCTCATTGAAGTTCTCGGCAGTATTGCAGAAAATGAGCGTAATAAAATCCGTTCCCGTCAGCGTGAGGGTATCCAGGTGGCTAAAAAGAAAAATATCAAATTTGGCAGACCAATAATCAACAAACCTGAAAATTTTGATTTTGTTGTCAACCAGATTGATTCTAAGAAAATATCCGTTTCTGATGCTTTAAAGATACTGCACATTTCTCGCTCTACATATTACAGATTAAAGCAGAAATAATCAGATTTAACCTTATACATAACTTTATAGTAAATATACTTTAGGAGGAATCTGTAATGAAAAGAAACAACAACGAAGGAAGTATCAGAGAACGCAAGGACGGAAGATTCGAGGTGCGTGTAACAGCTGGATATGACTTTGAAACTGGCAAATCAAAACGAATCTCATATTATGCAAAAACAAAAGCTGAGGCTGTAAAAAAGCTTCATGAAGAAGAATACAAAATCCACTTCAATAAATACGTTGACCCTACATCTACGAAACTGGTGGACTGGCTCAGATTATGGCTTGAAAATTATATGAGAAACAATCTCAAGCAATCAACCTATGTAAGCTACAGAGGTTATATTGAGAATCATATTGCTCCTGCATTTCCTAATCTCAAGCTTAAAGACCTGACAACAAGACTGCTTCAGGATTTTTACAACTACAAACTGAATAATCAGCGAATGTCACCCAAAACAATATCTAATCTTCACCGCTGTCTTCATAAGGCTCTGAATCAGGCTGTACTGGAACATTATCTGGATTTTAATCCCTGTGATGCCGTAAATCTTCCAAGAAATGAAAAGCCGCAGATTGAAATCTTCACTCGTGAAGAGCAGCAGCGTCTTATCTATACAAGCTACAACTTCAGATACGGATTTTTTATCAGACTAACTCTTGCAACAGGTATCCGACTTGGTGAACTTCTTGGTCTTCGCTGGGAAGATATTGATTATCAAAAAAGCATGCTTACTATCAGACGCACCCTCAATCGTCTGCCCAAGGTTGATTATAACGGCACAGGCAACTCCACCGAAATTGTAATCCAGACACCTAAGACAAAAAATTCACTGCGTTCTATTCCTGTGATAAAGAGCATTATGAACGAATTACAGCAATGGAGAAAAGTCCAGATTGATGATGCCAGAACAGCAGGTGCAGATTATATTGATTCAGGATATATTGTTACCAATCCCTTGGGAGGATTTATTGAGCCGAGAACATTTAAAGATTTCTATAATGAAATTCTTGCAGTCTCTGGACTTGGGCATTATACCTTTCATGCTCTGAGGCATACTTTTGCTACAAGAGCAATGGAACAAGGCATGGATGCAAAGACTCTTTCCACTCTTCTCGGACATTATTCTGTGGCATTTACTCTTGATACATATACTCATGTACTGGACAGCCAGAAACATGAAGAAATGAAACTCATGGAGGATTTATTTTCCATGCCGACTGCACCTCAGAATCAGTCATATCCTGTAATTGTTACACCGTCACCTAATGGATTCATTCTGAATCCTGTTGACTTTGAGAACCTGAGTGTTGAAGCTGATAACATACAATATGGACTTAGCTGTATTCAATCGAGCATAATCCAGATGCTTGAATCCATGTATCCACCCTTACCTACTCCAGCAAATGAAATCATTTTAAATGCAGGAGAATTTGTCATCATTGTGAATGTTTAAATCAATTGCTCCGTACAAAAGAACTGTACGGAGCAACTTCTTTTTTATAAAAATGTCTCCCTTTTGAAAATTTGTCACAATAATAACAGCTTTTCCGACAGGGTTACATAATATTGAACTCAACTTATTTTAAAAGGGAGACAAAAATCAAAAAATTCATGCGTTACTTTCGGGAGCATTCTGATATGAAGCCAAAATGTAAAAGTAAAACTCATAAATCATACATTCAAATCTTATCAGTTCTGTCACTGGAAACTTTGCATATTCCTCTCTCATATCTGCCATACCTGAACATAATTTCATAAAATCATTCACCACAGTCTGATAGTCATTAAAATACAGCATATAGGCTGCGATAGCTGACAACGCAAATGGCTCATTATATTGGCTAAGAGATAAATGTATAAATTTTAATTTCCAGTCTTTATCTTCCCTCCAATCAGAATATTCTCCGTTAAATCTATCATTAAGATACTTGTCCACGTCCTCTTTTTTCTTTGCTTTTATAACATCAGCTGTTGCATTAAAAGTTTCATTTAGTTCTTTTATTAGTCTGGTATACTGATTTTTGACCATTGAAATAAATTCCTTAAGCCCAACTGCTTTTGAACCCGAATAAATAAATTTCAGTTTGTAAAAGGCATCCGTTGTATAAATCAAGTAGTCACTCAATTCCGACTGCATCAGAATATCATAATGCCCTAACAGATATCCCATGTCAACTTTATATAAATCAAATCTGTATCTGCAATAGTACAGCTTCAACATATCCGAAAAAAGGCTTTCATCGTAACTGCTCTGTATCATGAAGTTTTTTATTATCTGCTCAAACAAATCTTCCAGACATCTTTTCTGTACTGATATAAACTCTTTATTTTCAGTCAATTCAGGAGTCATTCTGAGAAAGCTGTAATTGATTCCGAATCTTTTAAAAAACATGAAAACACAACGTTCTGAAAAATCCTTCACAGAGATATCAGCTTTATACTGCTCTGCCCGTCTTTCTGGATATATTAAATATCTGCACTTGTTAAGGAAATCAGAACAATTGGCTGATGTAAAACTGCGGTTCGGTTTTTTCCTACAGTCTTTAACATATGCAGACAACGTCTGGTTCTCATATAAAAAATAACAGGAGCCCAGCTTTTCACCAACTGTATTTTTGACTCCAGCAAATATTTCTTCTGTATACTCTATAAAATCTGACAGTTTTATCATATTAGTGCAGCTCCTAATCACTTGCGTTTTTTTACAATTTAGCAATATATTTTATAGTTCAAAACCTCTGATTTTCACTTAAAATCAATACTCACTCACTGCTTTTTCAAAAGATATTGAACAAGTTTCGAATCTGTTCTATAATACTCTCATCAGCTATTCTGAAATAAATTTTTATTGGAGGCAGCATCATGTTTGATTTTAACCCATTGAGCAATCCGCAGACAGCAGAATCATGCGGACTCTCAAATCTTTTATCCAATGTACAGAACACACAGCAGCAAGTTGGTTATCAGTCTGTGATACCTGTCCCGATGCAAACTGCACAAGTTCTTGACGTGACCGCAGTACAGGGTCTGACCGATGCCATAAATGCAATGACTGCTGTATCACAGCAACAACAGCAGCAAATCGAAAAACAACATCTTGAAAATACACTGCTAAGAAATAATATTCAAAGTATGAAAACCAACAAAGTATATTCAAGACACTTTATAGATACTGTTGACGGAATTGCAATGTGCAACGAAACTGACGGATTCAGAACCGCAACCACAACAATCGGAATTATTTCCGCCCAGACTTACAGAATACCGAACAAAGGCAGCTATACTGTGGCGGTGCTTGTGAGATACACTGACAGCAATAGAAAGCAATCCGAAACAATTGTCACAGAGGAGGAAATCTCGTCTAAAACTCTACTCAAAAAATTTCACGGCTTTGAGTATCAGTGTAAGAACAAGCAGCTTGCAAACGATTACCTTGCAAACAGAGTAAAGAGTTCGTATGTAATTACGCTTTACGAACATGCAGGATTTTTCCCATACACTTGTGAAGATTCATCAGAAAAAGCATATTTCAACTGCAATACTGGTGATGTCAGCTCCAAAATATTAAAACTCTATCCCGCCTGTGTCTTATCGAAAAAACTAATGAAGCAGCAAAGCAATATTGTTGAGATTCAGAAAAATGCTGCTCTGTACTTACATACTCCCGAAAAATGTCTGGTTTATGTTTTTTCAGCATGCGGTCTGCTTTCAACAATGCTCCAGAACATCGGCTATCAGTCAGACCAGTATCTTTTGATTTCTGCCCCAGACTTCAATTGTTCAAAGCAAGCAGCCATGTATCTGAAAATTTATGACCGTGAGACGATTCCGTTTTCATTTGACGATACGAAAAAATCAATTGTGGACTATATTAGTACAGCGAAAGACGAAACCTTTGTAATAACCGATTGCTGTAACGTTGATAACAAGAATCGCAGAAATGATATCCTGTCTATGATTCTAACTCTTGAAAAGCAGTCTCTTCCTCATAATACTGCTATTATTTCTACTTCGGCACAGTTTACCATTCCTTCAGAAAAGAAAATCTGTCTTTCACTCAGTAAAGATTTTTCACCTGGTCTTTCACAGATTGAAGAGCATACTATCTGCGATGCACTTAACGAGATGACTCGCCATTTTATTGATTATGTATGCAGCAATTATAGTGACATAAAATCTTTACTGGATAAAAAAATAAATGAATTTATGACGCTGTCAGAAAAACTTTCTTTCCCGAATATCCAAAGCAGAACAAGCTGGTGTATACTTCTATCTGTTTTCTGTGTTTTGTCAGCACTCTATCAACTGCCAATTTCACTGAATGATATGGCTGTTTTCATACTTAGTCTTTTCAAAGAAAACGAAATCAAAACTGGTAATGACTCTGATGCAATCATCAATGATTTTATTGATGCTCTTAATAGTGTGATATGTGATAACGAAGTCAGCATTATTGAATATGCAAAGGACATGAACTTTATGTCAGATACGCATCAGATTATTATTGATGATGAGAAAATCGCAATGGAAGAAAGTCTGATTACTGACATCATTCTTCCCCGAATGACTACGACAAACAGCGTTCATCGTATCTTAAAGAGCCTTGACGATGATAATCTGTTATACACTTCTTCTAAAGGCAACAAGCAATCACTTCGCTACAAAATGACTGTAAACAACCGTGGATGTCATATGAGACTTTCCTTTATTGTAATAAAGAAAGACAGCGTTCTCAGCAATGCTTCTGAACTGATTTGCAGTTCCATAAAAGATGCAGAGTGGTTCTCAAAGACAATCGATGATAAGATTATTCCTGTCATTACAGACCACACTGGAAGAATCGCAGGGCAGGCATTTAGTCATGACGCTGTAAATAACCTTCACTTGTTTACAACAGGCGTATCAGGCAAAGGCAAGACGCATTACCTAACTGAGAGAATGTGCAGTCTCCAGAAAAAAGGAATCCGCACTGTGATTTTCGACATAAGTGATTCCTTTACGAAAGAATCCATTATCAGAAATCTGTCCACTGGCGGTAATGATGAAGTACGCAGACAAGTTGAAACCTACATCAGCGACCATATTACCTTTCATAAAATTGAAACCGATGGTATACCAGTTGAACCTTTGAAGCTCAATTATAAAGGCTTTGACACTACGGCACAGAACATCATCTCGTCTATTATAAAATCACATCTCGGCAAGCTTGGCTGTAAGCAGGCACCTACATTGGAAGAAAATATACGTTTGCTGATTGATTCAGGTGACTTGTCAGCAGTTAATATGTATGATATTCTTACGACAGATTACGCCGAAGACCAGATGAGTCTTCAACTGCAAATGAGGGACTGTCTGTCATGCTTTGTTGATTTTGAATGTACCGACAGAGACTGGGATGCGTTCTTTCAAGACAGCAAAGACATCATTATCATATCAATGGACGCTTCCTCGAAACCAGGAGGTTACGCTCTTATTGATTTCCTTATGATGTCGTTATTCCAGCATCAGTGCCTCAATTCGAAAAACGCTCTTGCTGTCTTTGTAGACGAGATACAGAATCAGAATCTGAAAGAAAACTCTCCTATTTACCAGATACTCAGATTAGGAAGAAAATACCGTGTAGGCTTAAATTATGCGACACAGTTCTTATCAAAGTCAAGCAAGGATACAAATTCTGTACTTGAAATGGCAAATATCAGCGTTTACTTTCAGCCTTACAGCGCATCCATGGCATCTGTGGCAAAAAATCTCGGTCTGCCTAAAAAGGAACTAAACTGCATGAACGTGGGCGAATGCTATATCAAGGGTGATATTTATAACTATGAAGCCTGCCATAGTATAGGAACAAGACTTCATGGCTATACTTATCGCAACTTCGTCCAGCTTGATTCTAAATAAGGTCTTGTTACAATTATACCACACATTCACTCGCTAATCAATAGATAACAGAGCAGGATTTGTTTCCTGCTCTGTTATTCTTCATCTGACTTTATTTCAAAACACTACGCCTAAATATTACATAGATATTACCGTTGGGGTCAGTTGGGGTCAAATTATTTTTATGCAAAAAAATCAGTGCCGTAAACTAACGTGTTTACGGCACTTTTTTGGTTGCGGGAGCTGGATTTGAACCAACGACCTTCGGGTTATGAGCAGCTATAACACAATCGCAGAAATGTAGGTGAATAAAGGGTTTCTGCACTATGTAAGTTGTTTTCGCCGACGTAATGCCGACGTGTAAGTTGAAAATGAAAATCCTGAAGGCTACTTCAGATAGTGGTTTTAGCGGTATAAGTGGTATGTATTTTTCATTTTTTTTACAAAGAACTGTGATAGTCAACAATACGACGGTAATCTTCTATATTCTGACGGTAAATAATAAGGTATCATCTGAATATGACGGTATTGTCGATATTTTCGTAAAAAATATCGTCGTTACCGACAATATCGTCAAAAAGTAGGCTTATCCTTATTATTTCCACTGACGGTAACTGAAAATTATCGTCATTATCGTCAGCTCTTATGAATGATAACAATTTACAAATACAAAAGTAAAAAAATCATACCGCTTACACCGACGTACTGAAAAATTCAGCTTAAAAATGCGGTATAAGCGGTATAAAAAATCTCATTCTTTTTTTAAGAATTTTCTTTAATAATCTTTTCTGTTTCTTCTACTGATAGATGCACAATATCTGCAATCATTGAAATAGGCAAATTCTTTCTTGCCATCTCTATAATTACCTGTATTGTTTTTTCAACCAATCCCTGTTCAATGCCTCTATTAACATACATCGTACTGATATTACACATATTCTCTACCTCCCTGTCAAATTCTTTA
>JBJEQS010000161.1:0-2623 GCA_051881875.1 Oscillospiraceae bacterium | reverse complement strand
TCGAGCGACCAAAGGCTCTGCCTTTGGAAACCGCCAGCTTTTTGAAAAAAGCTGGGCAAAAACTTTTATTTTCGTTACTTACCTTTATGGGTTCACTTTTTACCTACCCGAAAATTTGAATAAGGCTTAATTTTTATGTTGACACTAATATGATATGAAATGTAAGTTGCATATAATTGGTCACCATAAAGAAAAATATTGACTAAACATCGGAGGCGGCAACTTGCCGCCAGCTTTTTGAAAAAAGCTGGGCAAAAACTTTTATTTTCGTTGCTTTGTTTACTTGGAATATTTTATCTTATGGCTCGACCGCACAATGCGGAATTGACCAATGTGGTCGAGCCGGTAAGCAAAGCGATAACTGAAACTAAGCCGCTGAAAGCGGCTTGCTACGAACCGGAGGCGGCAACTTGCCGCTTTCTGAATGACATATATCCCTCAAGAATTATAACTGCCGCTACAGCATCAACTATATCTTTACGTTTCTTACCTCTTGTATTTGTCTGGTTAAGATAATTATGAGCTGAAACGGTTGTGCATCTCTCGTCCCATAATTCCACCTCAAGACCTGTCATTTCCTTTAATCTCTCCGCAAACAGACTGCATTTCTCCGCACGTTCGCCAATCGTATTATTCATGTTCTTCGGATATCCCACAACTATCATATCCGCCTTGTTCTGAACTGCCGTTTCAGCCGTCTTTTCAAGGCATTTTTCAAAATTTCTCTCATGGATTACCCCTACAGGTGATGCAAGAAGCTCGGATTTATCACACATAGCAATACCTGTTCTTGCATCACCGAAATCAACTGCCATTATCTTCATAATCACTTACCATGGCTGAACAGTGCCGACAATGTCATTTACAGAAGCAATGCCCTTGCTGTCGAGGAAATCATTTATTCCGTCAACTATATCAACAGGGGCATACGGATTTTTAAATATCGCCGCACCTACCTGTACAGCCGAAGCACCTGCCATCATCATTTCAACGGCATCTTTTCCGCTGCTTATGCCGCCCATGCCTATTATCGGTATATTAACAGCATTTGCAACTTGCCATACCATTCTTACAGCAATTGGAAATACAGCCGGTCCTGACATACCGCCGACATTATTTTTAAGGATTGGTCTGCGTGTATTTATATCAATACGCATACCAAGAAGCGTGTTAATGAGTGAAACCGCATCAGCACCCTCAGCCTCTACGCTCCTGGCAATATCTGTAATGCTTGTAACATTCGGTGAAAGCTTTACAATAAGCGGCTTTTTAGTGGCATTTCTTACCTGTCGGGTAATATCAGCCGCCGACTGACATGATGTTCCGAATGCCGCACCGCCATGCTTTACATTAGGACATGAAATGTTGAGTTCTATCATATGCACATCAGTATCATCAAGCTTTTTCGCTATCTCAACACATTCCTCAGCAGTTGAGCCTGCAATATTTGCGATTATTACAGTATCTTTCTGAAGCAGATACGGAAGCTCATTACTTATAAAATAATCAATTCCGGGATTTTGCAAACCTACCGAATTAAGCATACCTGACGGAGTTTCAGCAATTCTCGGAGATGGATTGCCGTTTCTCTTTGTAATGGTAGTACCCTTTGTGGCTATTCCGCCAAGCTTTGAAAGGGGAAAAAGTTCTTCATATTCCCTGCCGTAACCAAATACGCCTGATGCAGGAATGACAGGGTTTTTGAATTCAACTCCTGCGATTTTAACAGATAAATCAGCCATTACCAGATAACCTCCTTTGAATTGAATACAGGGCCATTCTTGCAAACATGAGCAAAATGCTCCTCACCGTTTTCAAGTTTTGTTTTGCAGGCACATACCAGACAAGCACCAATTCCACAGCCCATGCGTTCTTCAAGTGATACCTGACACGGAATATCATTATCCTCCGCAAGCTTTGAAACAGCCTTGAGCATAGGTGTAGGACCGCAGGCATATATGCAGTCAATACCGCCCTTTTTAATCTCATCTTCAAGAGGAGCAGTTACAAGTCCATGAAATCCCATAGTGCCGTCATCAGTGCATACGATATTTTCAGCACCTGTATTTTTAAAATCATTATTCAGAATAACAGCAGATGCACTTCTGAACCCTGTAATTGCAACAGCCTTATTCCCATAGAATTCAGCAAGAGGAAGCATAGGAGGAGTACCTATTCCGCCGCCTATCAGCATGACTTTTTTATAATTCTCATCAAGAGTAAATCCATGACCGAGCGGAGCAAGCATATCAATGAGTTCATTTTCATTAAGCTTGGCAATCTCCTCTGTCCCCTCTCCTCTTATTTCAAATACAATACGCAAAGTACCTTTTTGCTTATCAATTCCGCAAATTGAAATCGGTCTGCGGAGAGTATAGCCGTTCGGGAGAATATGAACGAACTGTCCTGCCTGAGCAACAGCGGCAACATCAGGACATTCAATAGTCATGCTGTAAATCTGATTGGCTATTGCCTTTTTTTCAATAATTCTGTATTTGCCTTGTGTATACTTCAAATTTATCACCTTTTTTCATTATAAGCTTATTTTTCTGTTTAGCGAACTGCGTTCGCTCAAACTTTTTTTGGAAAAAGTTTGACAAAAAACTTTTTTGAACGATGATTG
>JBJEQS010000160.1:0-2636 GCA_051881875.1 Oscillospiraceae bacterium | reverse complement strand
TTGAGATTCAGTATGCTGTTATGTTTCAAACACATTTCACCCTTTCAAAATTTTATAGACATTCCATTTACAAATAAAATTATTTTTGTCTGTTAAGGTAAAGGAACTTATCATTTGCTGTATCCACATTGAACATATCAACAACACATTTTCTTTCCTTGTCATATACAGCAGCATTTATCCCGTTCATATTCATTGAATAATTTATATTATTTATGAATATGTTTGAATAGCTGCTGTTTTCCTTGCTTGAAGAATCTATATGAGCATAGAATCCGGCATCTTCAAGGTTATAGTTATACATAATTTTATTCTGTTCATACTTTTCAAAAACAATATTTCCCGAATCAATAACAACAATGCAGTTTTTCTTTGAATTATTGCCCTTAACATTCATGCAGCCGGTTGCATTGAAAAATTTATCAGCAAATTTACCTGTTTCGCCTCTTGCAGACATAAGTATGATATATCTGCTCTTGTCCATAGCGGGAAAATATTTTTCTGCATTTGTAATATATTCAAATTCAATAAACTGACTTGTATCCTTGTCAATCTGATTATACTTATAAACTGCATCAAGATATATGCATTTTGATTTTTTCTGGATTCTCTTTATCTCGGTATTTACTTCCTCGATATACCCTATTTCTTTCTTGATAGTCTTATATTTGCTCTTGCTGGAAGAAAGGGACTTCAAAGCTCTCCATGTCTTATCAGCCTCGGCAATTCGTTCTGACTCCTCCTCACTACGAGGAGAATTAACAGCTTTGTTAATAAATCTGTATCCGGCATCTGCACATTCAATAATTCTGCATTCAATTTCCGAATAATCAATATCAGAAATACTTTCAGGATTTTCAGAAGTTTCATCAAGTATTCTGTCTGAAAAGCCGAGCTGACTTCCTAGCAGTTCTGTTTTACGCATATCATCAGTCTTAAAAACAACAAAATTTTTATGGTAAACAACAGCAAGACAAGTACAGCAGAAATCATCAGTAATTATAAAGCTGCTGTTTTCGACATAATACAGCCAGTCAAATATATCAATACGCTGAACAAAATTATCAAAATTTTTAAGCTGTTTTTTTGTTTCAATCTTAGAATTCTGGTCTATAACGGCAATTATTCTGAGGTTAAGAGTTTCAGCAGCCCAGTTTATATAATCCCTGTATTTATCAGTATAGTTTTTCATATAGACCATAAGATATTTTTCGGATTCATTACAGGTACTGCGAACTGCAAGTTCATGGTAATACTTATAGTCAAGCAAAAGAAGCGGGTCTGCAACCAGTTCACACTCTATTCCGAATGCATCACCGAGTTCACTTACCGCATAATCCTCACATACGCCTATACTGTCAAAACGCTGTTTCATAAGTGAGTAATTAACCTTTGTAACCGGTCTTGCAAAAGTAAAATTATCCGTATCATATCCTATTCCATAGGCAATTATTTTTTTCTTTTCAATATCGGCAAAAGCAAGATGTGTGCTGGTATAGTTCTTTATATTATATGAATTATGAACTTCCCAGCCATTGCATACGCCAAGCATAAAGCTGTCAAAATAAGAGTTCATTTTATCTGCATTTTCACCCAGACCGATAACAGTTGCAAGTCTCATATTATCTACAGCAAAATTCTGTGCCATATCATTTTCAATTTCTATTATATTATCAAGCACAACAACGGACATATCAAGTGATTCAACAGCCTTATAGAGTGCATAATTTGCAAGCAATGAATAGTATGAATTCTGAAAGCGGGTAACAAGTCCGACATTATAACGAGCTGTTTCATAAGCCGGAATAATGATTTTTTCCTCCTCAGCCGGTTTATGAATATTTGTTTCTATCTTTCCTGTATTCAGAAATCTCTCATACATTGCACATACTTCGGCAGTTTCGCCAAAAGCAATCTGTCTGCCCTTATGAAGCCACAGAACTTTATTGCAGAGTCGCTTTACCTGTCCTAGAGAATGTGATACAAGTATTGTAGTTGCACCGCCGTTTATAATTTCAAACAACTTCTTTTCACTCTTTGCTCTGAAGCTTGCATCACCTACGGAGAGTACTTCATCAAGAATGAGTATATCAGGTTCAACAAGACATGAGATTGAAAAAGCGAGTCTTGCTTTCATACCGGAAGAAAGCTGGCCGAATTTTCTGTTTTCAAATTTTTTTAATTCAGAAAATTCCAGTATTTCATCGCTCATTTTTTCTATAAATTCCTCGGTATATCCAAGCAATGCCCCTCTGAGATATATATTTTCCCTGAGATTCATATCCTTATCAAAGCCTGTACCCAGTTCAAGCAGTGCCGCAATATTTCCATTGATTTTGCATGAACCTTTCTGAGCCTGCATAATTCCGCTTACAGCCTTTAAAAGAGTGGATTTTCCCGCACCATTAGTTCCTATAATGCCAAGGAAGTCGCCCTGTTCAAGTGAAAAGGAGATATCATTTATAGCCCAGAATTCTTTTTTCTCATAATTTTTTGTCAGCTTATTTATCACAAAGTCTTTAAAACCAATATCTTTAAAATCGCCTACCATATATTTAACAGATAGGTTGTTAACTTCTACTAACAATAGCCTGCCTCCTTAAAAATATACGATTAATCATATTTTAATATCATAA
>JBJEQS010000159.1:0-2640 GCA_051881875.1 Oscillospiraceae bacterium | reverse complement strand
TTGGTGTTATATAAAAGAAAATATAATGTGGCAACACGAAACCTGTGAGAAAAATTCTTTCGGTTACAATCGGTCTCAAGCTCAAAAGAATAGTGGCTACCACTGACTACATGCTTGCAGACCGATTTGGCCGCATTGAACTAATGTCGCGTCATCGAAGCCACTTACCTATGGATTTTCAATCCGTTGCTTCCTGCTTGAATTATATAGGAAATTTTATGAAATCACCACAGGTTATGGTGATTTTTTTGTTTTTCTGCACGACAAATAGACCTCCGTTAGAGGCCGATTCGAAAATATGTGATTGTTTGTTTTAACAAAGCATATATCTACCAGAAACTTTATAAGTATGAACTGGTTCGCCACAGTATCTGCATTTACATATATCGCGATTGTAAAGAATAAGAATCTTTTCGGCTGTAGTTTTGTCTTTAAGCCTAGAAATGTACTGTTCACAGCCAAGTAGATTTCTGCAAAGAGTCATCTTTTCTGCCTTGTTGCGGCAGGATAACAAACCGTAGTGCCGGATTCTTACAAAACCTTTCGGCAGTACATGCATTAGAAACATATGTATAAACTCGGTTCCCTTAACAGATACAGGGGTCATCTTGCCACCATTAGAATAATCCTTTGCTTTATAGATAACCTCGTCATCTTTTATTGCTTCGATTCTTCTGTTACTGATGGCAATTCTGTGAGTATATCTGCCAAGATAATTAATTACAGACTGTGCTCCATTAAAAGCTTCTTTCGTATAAACAATCCAATCTTTTTTAAAGAGTTTATCCAGAAGTTCCTTGAAGGAGTAATGATTTTTCAAGTATTCAGCGGACCCATGATACTCAAGCTTGTTATCATTCCAAAGGCTCTTTAATTCTTGAAGATAATACTTCTTAAAAACTGCAGACATTACTTTCACCGGAAAGAATAGTTTTCCATTTTTGTCGGTCCAGCGATTCTTTTTATCAAGGCCACCACCGAGCACAATCGTATGTAAGTGGGGATGATAATTCATTCGTGAGCCCCAGGTATGCAGTACACAGATATATCCAATCTGTGCTCCGAGATATTTAGTGTCAGCAGAAAGCGCAGTAAGTGTTTTATTAGCAGCATGATAAAGAGCATCATACAAAAGTTTTTGGTTCGAATACACCAAAGGATACAGTTCTTCAGGTATTGTAAAAACAGTATGAAAGTATGGAGTATTTAGTACATTCTCTTGCTGCTTATCAATCCAAACATCAACATCCATTCCCTGGCACATGGGACAGTGTCTGTTCTTGCAGGAATTATAATGAATGTATGTATTATGGCAGGAATCACACTCACTTACATGTGCTCCCATTTCTGCAGTACGGCAAGCCTGAATGCATTTGACAGTAAGATACTGCCTATCAGAAAAGTTCTTGCTTTCTGCATACTCAGGAAGGAATCTTTCAAAGACATCCTGAATAGTGATATCATCCATTTCTCTTTTTCCTACCTCTCTTTTTCTTGGTAGGATGATCAAGTGGACTCTTGATACCCATAAGTGATTTATTGGAAACATGCATATATAGATTGGTAGAAGCGGGGGAACGATGTCCGAGCATAGCCTGTATCATTTCGGTTGAGACATCATGTTCAACCATATGCGAAGCAAAAGAATGACGCAGCATATGTGGATTAACTGTTTCAAGTCCTGCAGCTTTACTAACTTTTCTAAGCATTATCTCAACACCGCTTGTATTCAGCTTGGAATAAGGTGACTTCAAGCTAACAAAAAGATAATCACGCTTCATAGGATACTCATGCCAGTACTGAATTAACAAATCCAAAGCTGTTTGAGAAAGTATGGTCCATCGATCACAATGATTTTTGCCGTGGCGTACATGTACCTGCATGGTACTCATATATATGTCTCCGGGTGCAAGACGACATAGTTCACCAACACGAAGTCCAGAAGAATAAAGTAATGCGATGATAGCTTTATTCCTCGTCTCTGTGGCAGTATCAATTAGTTTTTCAATGGTTTCAAGCGTCAGTACTTTTGGAAGCTCACGATCCAGAACCATTCTAGGAACCTCATCAGCATCCCATTTTTTTCGTAAAATAAACTTGTAGAAAAATCTTAAGGCAGAATTAATTCCATTGCAGTAGCTAGTGGAAAGATGTTTTTCTAATCTGAGATAACTTATATAATTTCGGACATCAGATAAAGTTAATTCATCTGGATTTTTATCTCCAGTCCAGCGCAAAAAGACCGTTATCTGAGCGAAATAAACATCAGCAGTAGACGGTCTAAGATTTCGAATCAGGCATTCCTGCTTGATTTTTTCATAGTATTCTTCATACATAAATAAAACCTCCATGATTATAGTAGCGATAAGGAACACACTACCTTCATGGAGGTTCACGATTTTTATAAATCATCTTGCTATGAAGATGATGCAATGGTAATCTTGTCATAGGCAGTGGTAGTATTGAATTGTTTTGGTGTGGTAACTTTAACAATACCTTATTATGAGGTTGCTATCTACTGCCTTTTCAAAAAGAAAAGCCGCTATGCCACAGCCTTGGCAGGCCGTCGCGCAGCGACTTAGTTCAATAGCAATTTTTTAGAGCTAAACAATTGTAAAAAACAAACAGAGAAATATAAGT
>JBJEQS010000158.1:0-2662 GCA_051881875.1 Oscillospiraceae bacterium | reverse complement strand
GGCTCTGCCTTTGGAATCCGCCAGCTTTTTGAAAAAAGCTGGGCAAAAACTTTTAATTTTGATTAACCACAAAATTTAATTTGTAAGTATAAAAATCATTAAGGAGGATAATTTCAATGATTAAAGAAGCTATAATGAAAGTCGTTGATAAGCAGGATTTAACCTATGATGAGGCTTATCAGGTTATAAACGAAATCATGAACGGAGAAACCTCTCCCACTCAGAATGCCGCATTCCTTGCCGCACTCTCAACAAAAAGCTCCCGTGCCGAAACCATCAACGAAATATCAGGCTGTGCCGCCGCTATGCGTGAACACGCTGTAAAAGTAAATCATAATATGAGCGTTCTTGAAATTGTCGGAACAGGCGGCGATAACTCAAACAGCTTCAATATTTCCACAACCTCCGCACTCGTTGCCGCCGCAGGAGGTGTAAAGGTCGCAAAGCATGGAAACCGTGCCGCTTCATCAAAATGCGGTACTGCCGACTGTCTTGAATCACTGGGAGTTAACATATCTCTCGAACCGGAAAAATGTGTTGAGCTTCTCAATAAGGTCGGTATGTGCTTCTTTTTCGCTCAGAAATATCATACATCAATGAAGTATGTCGGCGGAATCAGAAAAGAACTCGGTATAAGAACTGTATTCAATATCCTCGGCCCTCTCACAAATCCTGCAAATCCTGATATGCAGTTACTCGGTGTATATGATGAATCCCTTACCGATACTCTTGCAAAAGTTCTCTCAAAACTCGGTGTAAAAAGAGGTATGGTCGTATACGGTCAGGATAAGCTTGATGAAATATCTCTCTCTGCACCTACAACAGTATGCGAATTCTCGGACGGCTGGTATAAATCATATGTTATAACTCCCGAACAGTTCGGCTTTGAAAGATGTCAGAAATCCGACCTTGTGGGCGGAAGTCCGGAGGAAAATGCCGCTATAACTATTTCCATACTCAAAGGCGAGGAAAGAGGTCACAAGAGAAATGCGGTTCTTATGAATGCAGGTGCGGCTCTCTATATCGCCAAAAAAGCCGATACTCTTGAGGACGGTATAAAGCTTGCGGCTGAAATTATCGACAGCGGCAAGGCTTATGAAACTCTTGAGAAATTCATTGAAGTATCAAATACATGAGGTGATTTATGAGTACAATTCTTGATACACTCGCACAGTGTGCATATAAGCGTGTTGAAAATTCAAAGAAAAATGTATCTGCTGATGCGGTAAAGGAAAAGGCTCTTTCCATGCCGGTGGGCGATTTCCGATTTGAAAAGGCTCTTGCAAAGTCTGATATATCCTTTATATGCGAATGTAAAAAGGCTTCGCCGTCAAAGGGAATTATCGCTGAAAATTTCCCTTATCTCGATATTGCAAAGGAATATGAAGCCGCAGGTGCAGACTGCATAAGCGTACTCACTGAGCCTGAATATTTCCTTGGAAGTGACAAGTACCTTGATGAAATTGCTCATGCTGTGAATATCCCATGTCTTAGAAAGGATTTCACTGTTGATGAATATATGATATACGAGGCGAAAATCCTCGGAGCATCGGCTGTACTGCTGATATGCTCAATACTTGACAATGACAGCTTGAAAAAATATATCGGAATATGCGATACTCTGGGATTATCCGCACTTGTCGAAGCACATGACAGCGATGAAATAAAATCTGCCATTGACTGCGGTGCAAGAATTATCGGCGTAAACAACCGCAATCTGAAAGATTTTTCCATAAACACATCAAATGCCGCTGAACTCAGAAAGCTTGTTCCGAAGGATATACTTTTCGTTGCGGAAAGCGGTATAAAAACTGCCGCTGATGTGGATATGTTCCGCAAAGCCGGGGCAGATGCAGTGCTTATCGGTGAAACTCTTATGAGAGCCGCTGACAAGAAGCATGAACTCGATATTCTGAAAGGCTTTAAAATATGATAAAAATAAAGATATGCGGCATTAAACGTCCCGAAGATGCGGAATATGTAAATGAACTCCGCCCCGACTATATCGGATTTATATTTGCAGAGGAACGAAAAAAAAGATATATTCCGCCCGAAAAAGCTGAAATTCTCCGCAATATGATTGACAGTGATATAAAATCTGTCGGAGTATTTGTTGACAGTACATATGAAAATATATGCTCCATTGCCGAAAGAGGTATAATTGATGTAATTCAGTTGCATGGAAATGAGAGTGATGAGTATATCTCTGAAATAAAAAAACGCACAGGATTACCGGTTATAAAGGCATTTAAAATATCATCAGCGGAGGATATTAAAAACGCTGTTAAAAGCTGTGCGGATTATATACTTCTCGATAACGGCGTGGGCGGAACAGGTCAGTCATTTGACTGGAAGCTTATAAAGAATATTGACAGACCGTTTTTTATTGCAGGCGGTCTTGATTCGGGAAATGTATCCGAAGCCGTAAAAAAATATTCACCTTATGGGGTGGATACAAGCTCAGGGGTTGAAACTGACGGCATAAAGGATTATAATAAGATATGTGATTTTATAAATCAGGTCAGGTTTTTACAGAAATAACCATAAAATAATTATCAAGCGGTCGAGTAGGTAAAAACTGCACCAATAAAGCAAAAACCGAAACCCAAAGTTTTGGTCAAGCTTTTTCAAAAGCTTGCGGATTCCAAAGGCAGAGCCTTTG
>JBJEQS010000157.1:0-11651 GCA_051881875.1 Oscillospiraceae bacterium | reverse complement strand
CGTATCTATGCGGCTTTTTTCAACTTTTGTTTGTGGTTTTTGGGGTAACTTAAATGAAAAAGAATATTGAAAAAATTGTGATATATGGTATAATTTAAAATATATAACAAAACAGCGTAAATAGCCAATATTTAAGGGGGGTACATATTTGGAAAATGCAAGAAAAATTGTTCGTGAAATTTTCAAGTTCTATGAGCGTGTGATGAGTGATTTACTGGGAGTTAGAAAGTATCGGAAGGTTAGTGAACCTCATGAAGCGTTCAGCATTGATTACAGAGATTATTGCAGTGATTACAGAAAAAGGAGTCTCAACATTGAAATAGAATTCTATACGACTTTGATGAATATGAAGCGATATGCAGATGGCAAGAATCTATCTTATTCAGACAAGAAAATCAATCAGAAATACAGCTATGTAAAAGCAAGGAAATTTTTTGAGGAAATCAATATAGCAAATTTCAGTAGTATCAAAGAAGTGTTGGAAGAAAAATACAGTACAGTTAAGCCGGAGGAATTAAGTAATGATATACTGAATCAAGTGATAACTGATATTCAGGGGCAGATACCGATTGAAGTTTTCATAGCAATGCAACTATATATGCAATATCATAAGTTTTACAATGAAAGTATATATACAACATTTGTTGAGCAGATAGAAGTTGGTAAGTTTAGTAAATATCGCAATATTACTGCTGATTATGATATGATATATCTTGCATATATTGATATATCTTTGATGTGTCGGCAATTTTTTGATGAAGTACATAAACATATGATGAAAAAAGAATATCCCTATTCTTTTTACAAGTTGTACAGTGATATATATGCGTTTGTAAATAAAAATGCAGAAACATACCCTTCATTGAAGGAGTTTATACCATCAGAAAATACTTTTGTATCTGAAGCCGGTGGTGCAGTATTTGTTGATTTAGTCGGCAATAGGTTTAGTCCCGAAAGCACTAACGGAGCGAAAAGTGTAGATTCCAAAATAAATGAATATGCAAAAAGAGTATTTGCAGCCATTAAATCGCAATATATTATAATACTTAACGAGGATAAAAAGAAAACGTGTAAAAGTATAAAGGACAGCTATGAGCCTAATTTTGATACTATCAGGCGGACAGTTATAAGGCTTTTTAAATGTTTTTGGTCGCTGACTGACGTAAATATGTGTTTGTATTTTTACTGCGAAAAGAATCAGCTTGATGCCTTAGCTGAATTGAATGGGGAAATAGATTCGTATATAAATAAAAATGGTGATATAAGGTACGGGAATATTTTGAAAAATGAAGGTATAGAATTTATAGGCAGAGGATTTTCCTGCATGGTGCTTCTATTGTGTTATTTTGAAGATAATAGTATTGCATTAAATAAAGAGAAGTTAAAAAATCTGTTTGAAAAAATAAAATCGGACGAAATACTTATGAATTTGCTGAAGCTTTACATTGTCAATAAAAATGATGGGAATAGGAAATATGCAGATTTAATTGAAAATATAATATTTGATTAACATAACGTGATATATAAGACAGAGCAGATGAGAATCTGCTCTGTCTTTTTTTTGCAATTTTCCAACATAAATACAGATTGTGTAAAACGTACAAAATAACCTTTACAAAATTGTAAAATATGATAAAATATAGTTGTAGCCACAAAGCAAAGGCATTGCCTACCAAAAAAATGTGTGCTTCATATATAGTGGTGCCACTAAATTCATACGAAGAAAGTATCAACTTCCTTGTGACGACAAGCAGTTGGTATTGTAAAGACTGTATCTGTTTTTATAGGAGGAAAACTATGAATAAAACAATCATAAAAGGTAACATTTCCAGCGATATTCAGTATAAGATAACAGAAAAGGCAACAGTTGCAGAGTTTGATGTAGCTGTTCCACGTCCATATGCAAAAGATAAAACAGACTTCATAAAAGTTACAGCTTTTGGTCCAAAAGCTGATTTTGTTAGCAAATGGTTTAAAAAGGGACAGGCAATACTTATTGAAGGTCATTTCGTTAGCGAATCATATACTGATAAAAACAATATAAAAAGAACAGTATGGAAATTGATAGCACATGAAATTGAATTTGCAGGATATCCGAAAAATGATTCACAGCATAATTCAGACCAGCAGCATATTACCTTATAAGATTATTTGAGTATAACCCCATGCAGAATTCTGCATGGGAAAATAAAAAATTTTGTTTTGCTTCAATGAGGCAGAGAAAGGACGTAATAAAAATGGCTAAACTTTATTTTGATGAGAAAATGATAAGAAAGACATATGAAGAATATCAGGGCGGATTGCATGAAATAAGAGTTATCCCCTACAAAGATATGAAGTTCACATTATCGGGCTTCTTTGATAATGCTGACGATTTAATTAAGGAAATTGAAAAAAACAATCTTGAATCAACACCTTTCTTTATGACTTTGAATTGTGTAAATCCTGATTCAGAATGTATAGGAAAGCTCAATGTTATTCGTAAGAGCTATAAAACTGTTTCAGACAAGGATATTGATAAGTATGCAAAAATTCACATTGATATAGACCCAGAAAAGAGTGACCCACATGGTCAGGCAACAGATGAAGAAGTAAAATATGCTGAAGCTAAGTTGAATGAAGTATACAAATCATTGAGAGAATTTGGATTTCCTGAAGGAATAACCGCTTTTTCAGGCAATGGATTCAACATCGATTTTTATGCTGATATTACAAATACAAACGAAAATAAGATTATTATTAAGACCTTTTTAAAGCTACTGTCTGATATGTTTTCAGACGAACACGTCAAGATTGATACAACTACATATAATCCGGGAAGAATAATCAAATATTTTGGATGTGTTAGCTGTAAGGGTGATAACACTTCTGATAGACCTTACAGACTGACCAGGATAATCAGTGTTCCTGATAAGAAAGAGAATCTTACATTAGAGCAGATAAACTCATTTATACAGGTACACAGCCCTAAGAAAAAAACAAAATCCGGTAGCAAGAATACCTCATCAGGAGGTAGTCTTGTTGCTAAAATCGCAGATGTAGACGCATGGCTTGATAATTATAATATCTCCTATAACAAGAAAGAATGCGACTATAATGGTGAAAAGGCTACTATTTATGCACTTGAAGAATGCCAATTTACTAAACACGATAATAATAACTGCTCGTTCATAATAAAATACAGTGATGGAAATTGCTTTTATAAATGTCATCATGACCATTGTAATTTTACAATTCATGATTTCTTAAAGAAATATCCTGTTGTAAATCAGATTCAGCTTGTTTGCGGAGAAGGAGATATAGTTGATATTTATAATCAGGTTGCATCAGGCATTGACCTGATTAAATCAGACGATAACAAGAGATATGTTCTGCGTAAGGATACAAATCAGATTTTGAGCTATGATAACACAGATTTTGATAACTATATAACTGAAAAAGCACAGGAACTCGGTAAGATTATTTCAAATAATAATGTAACGACAATTAAATCAAATTTCAGAGGAGCATATGAAAAATATGCAATAAAAGCTCCTGTTTCAAGAAGAATTGCATATGATGAAGAATGGATTTACTATGCCGTTGATAAAGACTATACAATTGCTGTAAGAAGCGGAGAAATAACACAATACAAAGGAAAAAATGTTTTCTTTTACTATAACGAGAAATTTAAGCCACAGACAATTCCGGATTTAACATCACCAGCAAACGAACTTCCCGGACTTGTTAAAAAAGTTTTCAATATCAGCGATGAGTATTTTTATGCTTTTTTGGCTCAGTTGTGTACATTCTTTATTCCCCATATAAATAATCCAATACTTGTCCTTAGCGGTGGTCAGGGTACAAGCAAAAGCACAACATCAGAAAAACTTAAAGAGCTTGTTGACCCAACAAATACAGAGGTAATGTCTTTGCCAGAAACTGGAAACGACCTATTGGCTTCATTATCAAGCAGTTATCTTGTTGCATATGACAATATTACAAATATTTCAACAACATTTTCTGATATTTTTTGTATATCAGTAACAAAGGGAGTAGCACCTAAGAGAAAGCTTTACAGCAACAATGAACTTGTTGAAGTTAAGCTGAATGCAAATATAATTCTTAACGGCATAGAAGATATAATTAAAAGAAGCGATTTAGCGGAAAGAACTAATATGATATACCTGGACAGAATTACCCATAGGCTGACCGACAAACAAGTATGGACAGATTTTGAAGCAGTAAAGCCGAAAATTCTGGGTTCAATTTTTAATACGATAAAGACAGGATTATTATATGTTGATGAAATGAACAGAAATATAACAGACCTTCCGAGAATGGCTGATTTTGCTGTATATGGTGCTGCAATGATAAAAGCTATGGGACTTGATTACCGTAAATTTTTAGCCCAGTATACAGGAACTACAAATGAATTACTCAGTGACAGAGCAGAACTTGATGATTTCGTTATACTCCTGAATAAATTTCTTTCAGAGAATAATAACGAGTGGAAAGGTTCAGCTAATGAATTGCTTAATCTTCTGAATATATCAGCACAAAAAAATAGACTCCCGATTGAAAAATTTACAGCAAATACATTATCCAGAAAGCTTAATGCTATGCAGACAAATTTAAAAGCAGCAGGCATTGATTTTGGTAGAGGAAGAGACGGCAAGAGATATCTTACTCTGACTAAAGAAAATGATGCTGTATCATCGCAGCAGGTAAATCATGTAGATGAGCAGCATAGTGATGGAATTATTTTTTAGTTATTTTTTTGACGGCGACGATAACGACGGTAATACGACGATAATTTTCAGCTATCGTCGTCGGAAAAATCCTTTTTAAACCTGGATTATTTGATGTTACGACGATATCGTCGATATTTTTCTTCTAAAAATTAATGAAAAAATAAAAAATTATTCTGACTTTCAAATCAAAATGAGAAAAAATTTTTTTACTACCGTCAATATCGTCGACTTATTAAATTAAAAAATGGAGGAAAAATGAAATGAAAGTATTAACAATCGATATTGAAACCAGAAGTGATGTGGATATTACAAAATCAGGTCTTTACAAATATGCCGAATCTCCCGATTTTGATATTTTGCTTATATCTGTTTCCACAGACGGCGGTGATGTTATAACATATGATATTGCATCTGGTGATAAGCTTCCAAAGAATATTATTGAAGCATTTACTGATAACAGAGTTGTTAAAAGAGCATTCAATGTTAATTTTGAACGTGTATGCTTATCAGTATATATTCGCCGTAACTATCCGGATATGCTTGAAGATTCAGTTGGTAACTATTTGTCACCGGATTATTGGCAGTGCGATATGGTACATGCCCGTTATCTTGGAATGCCATCTTCACTTGAACAGCTCGGAGAGATTCTGCATATAGAACAGAAGAAGCTCGACAGCGGAAAGAGTCTTATAAAATATTTCTGTACTCCTAATAAGGACGGAACTTTTAACAAGCCATCAGATGTACCTGATAAATGGATTGAATTTAAAAAATATAATAAACGTGATGTTGAAGCAGAACTGGAGATACAGAAAAAACTTGCACCTGAGCCGGTTCCTGATGCTGTATGGGAAGAATTTTATCTTGACCAGAAAATAATCAATGACAGAGGTATTCTGGTAGATATAGAGTATGTTGAGAAGGCGATTGAGCTTAGCTCAGATGAAAAGAAAAATCTTCTTGAAAAGATGAAGTTACTTACTGGTTTAAGTAATCCCAATTCGGTTGTTCAGCTTAAAACATGGCTTAAAGAAAATGGCATAGACACTGAATCATTGGATAAAAAAACTGTGGAGGAACTTATCTCTAAAGTCCCTGATAATATAAAGGAAGTTTTAAAACTGCGTCAGAAAATATCAAAATCATCAGTTAAGAAATATGAGGCTATGATTAATTCGGTTTGTTCAGACAACAGAGCAAGAGGTATGTTCAGCTTCTATGGAGCAAGCAGGACAGGAAGATTTTCAGGACTTTTAATACAGCTTCAGAATCTTCCACAAAATCATTTATCTGAACTTGTAACTCCTAAAGAATTAATAAGAGCAGGAAAGTATGAGAATTTGAGAAAAGAATATGATGATGTTACAGATGTTCTATCACAGCTTATCCGTACGTCATTTATTCCACAAAAAGATAAAAAATTTATTGTTGCGGATTTCAGTGCAATTGAAGCAAGAGTAATCGCATGGCTTGCAAATGAAAAATGGAGGATACAGGCTTTTGCAAACGGTGAAGATATCTACTGTGCCTCAGCTTCAAAGATGTTTGATGTTCCTGTTGAGAAGAATGGTGTCAACGGACATTTAAGGCAGAAAGGCAAGATTGCAGAATTAGCCTGTGGATATGGTGGTTCAATAGGAGCTATGAAGAATATGGGCGGTACAGAATTAAAGCTTTCTGATGATGAACTTCAAAAGCTTGTTGATGATTGGAGAGCTGCTTCGCCGAATATTGTTAAGCTATGGAATGATGTAGGAAACACAGCAATGTATACAATAAAGAATAAATGTAAAGTATGTGACCATGGTCTTGAATTTTCACTTGAAGGCTCAATTTTGTTCATTACTCTTCCATCTGGACGCAGACTTTCATACTGTAAACCCGAAATCAGCACCAACAGATTTGGTGGTGAATGTATTGTATATATGGGTGTAGACAGCAACAAGAACTGGTCTGTAATCGAAACATATGGTGCAAAGCTTGTAGAAAACATAGTTCAGGGTATTGCAAGAGATATTCTTCTTTACGCCATGAAGAATTTAAGCAAATATGATATCGTTGCTCACGTTCATGATGAAGTAATAATTGAAGATGATAAAGATACAGCAGTTTCGGATATATGTGAAATTATGTCAAAGACACCTGATTGGGCAAAAGGACTTCTTCTTCGTGCTGACGGATATGAATGTGATTTCTATATGAAAGCATAGTTCAATGGCGACGATAACGACGGTAATACGACGATAATTTTCAGTTATCGTCGTCAGAAAAATCCTTTTTAAACCTGGATTATTTGATGTCACGACGATATCGTCGATATTTTTCTTCTAAAAAAATAATGAAAAAATAAAAAATTATTCTGACTTTCAAATCAAAAATGAAAAAAATTTTTTTGTAATTATCGACAATATCGTCGATATTGTCGACTTATTAAAATGAAAATAAACAGAATCAATATTTTTTAAGCACACAGCTGTACAGCCATGCAGCGAACCGTTTCCAATTAAGGTTTCAAGTATATATTATTATTCTGATAGTATTATTCAACATACTATCAGAATTTTTTATTTTACGGAGGAAACCAAAATGAATGAAGAAACAAGAACATCTGTTGAAGTTGAAGAAGAGGAGAATGCCATTGTATGTGAGCATTGTGGCTGCGAAATCTATGATGATGACTATACAATAGTTGATGACGAAATTATCTGCTCAGATTGTATTGAAAGCTACTATGTTCGTTGTGATGAATGTGGAGATTATGTACTGGATTCTGATAGTTGTGGTGATGATAATATTGCTCTTTGTGAATATTGTTATGACAACCATTATACAAGATGCGAATGCTGCAATCGTCTTATCCACAATGATGATTCATACAACATCGATGATTATTACTACTGCGAAGAATGTTACAACAAGAGAAGCGGAATAATTCATGCTTACGGATACAAGCCGTCACCAATTTTCTATGGTACTGATAAAAGATATTTTGGTGTGGAGCTTGAACTGGATATCGGTGGTAATGATGAAGACAATGCCGAAAAAATACTTGATATTGCTAATTACAGCAATGAGCATATCTACATCAAGAATGATGGCGGTATCAAAGAGGGGCTTGAACTTGTAACTCACCCTATGACATTGAATTATCATACCAATGAAATGCCGTGGAAAGATATTCTTCATAAGGCTGTATACCTCGGTTACAGAAGTCATCAGACAACTACTTGTGGACTTCATATACACGTCAGCAGAAACAGTCTTGGATATGATGAAGAAACTCAGGAAAATACAATATCAAGAATTCTGTATTTTGTGGAATCTCATTGGAATGAAATAGTGAAGTTTTCAAGAAGAACAGAGTACAGCCTTAATAGGTGGGCGGCTCGTCATGGTTACGAAAAAACACCGCAGGAAATTCTCAAAAAGGCAAAATGCTCATACAACAGATATGTCTGTATTAATCTGGCGAATACAAGTACAATTGAATTCAGAATATTCAGAGGCACGCTTAAATACAATACTCTGATTGCAACCATTCAGCTTGTCAACCACATCTGTGAAACTGCCTGCAAAATGAATGATACTGAAATAGCTGCTCTTTCATGGTCTGATTTTGTTGCAACAGTAAATGAATCAGAGCTTATTCAGTATCTCAAGGAAAGAAGACTTTACATCAATGAAGAAGTAAATAATGAGGAGGATATATGAAATGAATATTATGGATGTTAAAAGATTAAGAGAACTTTATCCTGTGGGTACAAGAATAATGCTTGACTATATGGAGGATATTCAGGCTGTTCCAACTGGTACAAAAGGTATAGTAGACCATATTGATGATATGGGCACAATTCATATGAAATGGGATAACGGCAGTAATCTTGGTATTTGTCCTGATGCTGACCGTTTTCATGTTATAGGAAAGGCAGGTAAATGATATGTGTGCTATATTCGGATTTGTTGATACAAAGGGTTACGTTCCCTACAGGACAATGAGAAAATTCACTCAGAAACTTGCAAATGCAGCGGAGGAAAGGGGTACAGATTCCGCAGGTATTGCTTATTCAAACAACGGCAGAATGATAATCTCAAAAAAGGCTAAACCTGCTCATAAGATAAATTTCTTCTTTCCCTATGGTACAAGAGCAGTTCTCGGTCATACTCGCTACGCTACTCAGGGCGATAAGAAATTCAGTTACAACAATCATCCGTTCCCAGGCAAAGCAGGAAATACAGAATTTGCTATGGCACATAATGGTGTTCTCTACAATGACAAGCTTTTGAGAAAAGAACATAATCTGCCCAATACAGAGATAGAAACCGATTCATATATCGCAGTCCAGCTTGCCGAAAGCAAAGGCAGGCTGGATTTTGATTCTCTGAAATTTGTTGCAGAGGAAATATCAGGTTCATTCGTGCTTACATACCTTGATACATATAATAACCTTTACATCGTTAAAGGTGATAATCCTTTATACCTTGTCTACTTTGAAACTCTCGGACTTTATGTATATGCTTCAACAAAATCAATCTTTGACAATGCAATCAAAAATACTCAGTTTGCAAAGTGTAAATACAACATTATAAAGGCTGATGAGGGCGAAATCATCAGAATAAATGTTAATGGAAATTTTGAACGTTCGGAATTTGATGTTTCCTCATACTATGACGCATTGTGTAGAAGATACAGCTTCTATAATTATGAATGGTATGCAGAGGACGATTACTGTACTTCTGCTGATGAAGCACTTCTTTCAGTGTGCAATATGTACGGCTTTACAGAAGATGACATTCTTATGCTCCTTGACTACGGATATACCTCTGAGGAAATTGAAAGTATGCTCCCACATACAACAATGCTGTCAGAGGTAATTAACGAAGTCAGGGAGTATTTTTATTACAATGAAATGGAAGAAGAGATGGTGTACAATTAGATTTTCAACATATCATATGAAAAATTATTGAAAAGAAAGGAATGGTTAAAGATGAAAAAGTTTGTGGCTGGTGTGGCGGTAACTATCATTGCAGAAGTTACAATTGCAATAACAATCATTGCTAATAAAATAAAGGAAGGAGTCGATGAATAATGATGAAATCAATTATTGAGGTTGCTGCGGAAATCGTAATGTGTGTAGCTGCTGTTGTTAAGCTTTTAAGCAGAAAGGAAAAATAACTATGATAAGGGTTAATGAACTGAATGAATTTACTGACAAAGATATTACCCATGAGCTTAAAGCATTTCTGATAAGAAAATTTTCTGATATTGTAAAGGAATATAACCTCAGCGGTATGGGCGGTATGTTTTCAGTAATTCTTCTTGAAGAAAATGAAACGGAATATATTTCCGACAAGCTTTTTGAGTTCTGCGAAATAATGAACTTTGATAATGCAGAGTACATTCATACGGTATGGGCATCGGAGTCTTACAGTGAGGATATATATGTTCCATATAACAAAGATATTTTTGAAAAGATAGAAAGGGGGTGTTTGCAGAATGTTTGACGGTGAGAAGTTTCTTACAAGGGGAATAGCGAGTAATATTCCTGTGGAGTTACAGATGTTCATGTGGTCAGCAATCGAGAATATGAAATCTCCTGATATGGACTATCTTCAGGTATTTGATTTGTTTGAAGAAAATGGTTTACAAATTATTCATCATACATCAGAAGTACCGCCATTTGATATGACATATATTCTTCCGGAAGTTTCAAAAACGGTGTCGGCAAAAATATTTGTAATAGACGATTACTTTGCTGATGAAGATAAACATATTGCTACCATGCTCCTTGCTGAAGAATATTAAGGAAAAGGGAAGTAGAGGGCAGGATTTTTCTGCCCTTTATTTTTTTAAAAAAGCATGACAAACATATTGATATATTAATTTGAAAGTGAGGAATTTACTATGTCATTTACAGGTCATGTAAGAAAAAGGGATACGAAATCAGGAATTACTACATATCAGATAACAGTGGAGGAAGAAGCCGTTTCATCATCAGGGAAGCGTAAGAGATACTATAAGACTGTCAAAGGCAGTAAAAAAGATGCTGAAAAAGCAATGCGTAAGATGATAACGGAACTTGAAAACAGGACGTTTACTAAGGACAGCAAAATAACCGTAAAGGACTTCATGCATCAGTGGATAGAATTGTATATTAAGAATCAGCTCTCACCCACAACAGTACAGCATTATATCGACCAGACAGAAAATTACATTATTCCTGAGTTTGGGGATAAGTATATTCAGCAACTGAAAAATATTGACATTCAGAAATGGATATTTTCCTTGCAGACAGCATCCCCCTTAACAGGAAAACCTCTTGCACCAAAGACAATAAAAAATATATGGCTTAATCTTTCAGCGGCTATGAATAAGGCGGTAATGCTTGAACTTATACCAAAGAATCCATGCGATAATATTACTTTACCAAAGCTTGAAAGATTTCAGCCTGATGTATACAGTATGGATGAAGTGGAAAAATTACTTGATTGTGCAAAAGGTACTGATATGTATCTGATACTGATGATAGAAATTTGTCTTGGACTAAGAAGGGGAGAATTACTTGCATTAAAATGGCATCATGTGAATTTTGATGAAGGTATCATTTCCATAGAGGAGAACCTTGTAACTGTTGCAAATGAGAGGATAACCAAAAATCCTAAGACCAAAAGCGGTATAAGAAATATACAGATACCAGCAACACTTCTCATACTGTTAAGGCAGACTAAAGATGAACGTCATGCAGGTGCTGATAACTATATTATTTGTCAGCCTGACGGTTCACCATACAAGAGCGATTCACTGTCTTTAAAATTCAGAAGATTTCTGAAAGCCAATAATCTTAAGCATATTCGTTTTCACGATTTAAGAACTTGTTCTCATAGACGATTTAAGAGCAAATGAGAGTGAGAAATATAAAT
>JBJEQS010000156.1:0-2681 GCA_051881875.1 Oscillospiraceae bacterium | reverse complement strand
AATCAAAAACGTTGATAACATCATCTTTATTCAAATCTCCGGCTTTCCATTCTGTTATATCGCCTGCACATAGTAACCATTTCTTCATCATTACTAAATCAGCAATATTAAATATGCCGTCTGCATTTACATCTCCGTCAATTATAGTATTATTGCTTTCTGCCGAGTAAATCTCGTCATACATTGTCTTTGCCCAAAGTTCACGCATGGCTGCATATCCGCTTTCACTCGGATGAACTCCATCTGAGCTGAGCAAGTCCGGATTTTCACGAAAAAAAGTTTCAAAATCAGGGCCCTTTACAACTTCGGGATAATTCTCATAAATTTTTTCTACCATCGCATTATATAATGGAACATTATCGCCTACAGCCGGCTCTGTTGCATAGGGTATTTTCGGAACAATCGGGGTTTTTCCTGCTTCAAGGATTTTTTCAACCATATATGCAGTGTTTTCATAATACTGCTCAGCAGCTGACGGATTGCCCCATGCATCATTTGTACCATAAGCAATACTTACATACTGCCCTGGAAAAGCCGTAAGCCAGCGGTCAATATTTGCAGCACCGTCTGAACTTCTTATACCTCCGATGCCGCCATTTTCCTGAATCGGAAAGTATTTGCTGTCAATCTGATTTACAAGCTCGGCAAATCCCGTTCCGTAGCAATTCATCATACCGCAGGCTGTAATAGAATCTCCATAGAAAATCCAGCTGTCAGAAATACCATCTGACACATTGTGTATATCCATATTAATTGACGTATTTCCGCCTGATTTTCCATCGTTTCCGATGATATTCATTCTTATCCAGTTGTATCCGCTCATATCAACAATATGCTGACGTGAGTGCAAAGTGTTGTCCTTTACAGTTTCAATTACCTCCCAGCCATCTTCCGGATAAGTTCCTCCCCCGGCAGCATTAACTTCAATTGTATAATCTGACGGCATTCCGTTTGAACTTCCGTTTACCACCGTATAGTCAAACTGTCCTGTTGCATTGTACCAGACTGCTATTACTCTTTTACGCTGGTTTTCCGGAACTTCTGAAAGGTCATAAGCAAGGTAATCGGGAGCTGAACTGTTCCAGAAAGAATAGTAATATTTATCGTTTGCAGATGAAGCTGAACCGGTGCCGGCGGAAGAATATGCCGGACATTCACGACTTATTACAGTATTTGAAGTAAATTCCGCATAAGCATTATAATTGCTGTAAATTGAAACAGAAGTTGAAAAGGCTATTGACGCTGACATAGCAGAAATCACAGCTTTTTTTATATGTCTTTTCATGTCTATTGTACCTCCAAAAAATATATTTTTTCTAATCCTATAATCTTAGTAACTATAAATGAGCAAGAATAGCAGATTGTGCAATAATTCACAATGATTTGCTTGTTTATTACTTTGAAAACAAGCTGAAACACTTTAGAATAGATTTATTATTTGTGCATTTTGAAAATGAATTTAAAATTTGCTCATTTATAGTCATACTATATATTTGAACATACTGCTTTTGCAAATTTCTCACACAATCCATTTATCATATCAGATTTTTTCAATACTTCAATCCAGTTCTGCGGTATGCCTTTCAAACCATATATCAAGCCTGCAAGTCCACCTGCAACAGCTGCAACGGTATCAGTATCATCTCCCAGATTAACTGCTTTAAGAACACATTCTGAATAGCTGTCAGTTTTTAAAACGCACCAAAGTGCTGCTGTAAGAGTATCAACCACATATCCTGAACTTTTGATATCTTCATCATTTTTATCTTTTAATGAACCATCAAAAATATCAGAGTATTTATATAATTCTTCTTTTGTTTTTTTGTCCTTTGAATAATAATCATATGCTTCACTTAATCCGTTATATACTGATTGTCTATCAGCGTTTTCAAGCAGACTGAATATTATAAAGGCATATATTCCACAGCCGACCTTAGAACGCAGATGTGCATGAGTAAGTGCAGAAGCATTATGTATAATTTTTATTCTTGTGTCCATATCATCATATTCATAGTATGCATACAGAGCAAATGGAATAATTCTCATAAGAGAACCATTTCCATTGTCACGTTCACCAATTCCACCACATTCCAGTGGAATAGTACCTTTTGCAAATCGTCTGAGAGCCTCTGATGTAGCAATTCCCATATCAAAGACAACATCAGTTGCAGTATATTCTGCGTATTTATCCCAATTATTGAATGCATTCATAATTTTATCATAATCAAGACCATTACAAAGACAATCAAGAGCCGCAAGTGTCAATGAAGTATCATCTGACCATGTACCCACAGGCTGATTATGTGTTCCATATTCACACATATCTGTTACAGGATTTTGTTTTAAAATTTCCCTTGATTTGAATTCCACGGGAACTCCCAAAGCATCACCTATGGCATGACCAAATACAGCTGATTTAACTGTTTTTTCTATTTGAATTATCATTATATCCCCTCATTTATTAATGAAACAGCAGTTTATTTTTCATCATGCATAAATCAAAAATATCAATTTTACCATCTTCATATAAATCCGCTGTTTTATAGTTGGTGATTTCTATATCAGATACACCCAAAAGCCATTTCTTTAAAATAACAACATCTTTAATATTGAAATTTCCGTCCGAATTTACATCACCATATATTATAGATGAAAGTTTTATATCATTAACTTTCAAATCA
>JBJEQS010000155.1:0-11699 GCA_051881875.1 Oscillospiraceae bacterium | reverse complement strand
AGAAGGAATGTGTTGAAAAGGGCAAGAAGTACTTCTCCGTTGCATCCGGCGGCGGTACAGGACGTACACTCCACCCGGACAACATGGCTGCAGGTCCTGCTTCCTACGGTATGACCGATACAATGGGTCGTATGCACTCCGACGCACAGTTCGCAGGTTCTTCCTCCGTTCCGGCTCACGTTGAAATGATGGGTCTTATCGGTATGGGCAACAATCCTATGGTTGGTGCTACTGTTGCTTGTGCGGTTGCAGTTGAAGAGGCAATGAAGGCATAATAGCAACGTATTTACGTGCTTTTACGCTATTTCCGAACTTACTGTAACGGCTGATTTTTGCCTTGTAATACACAAGTAATACACAGGTAATACACACTCGTAATACACAAATGCAAGTCTGGGCAGAGAGCTTTTTCTCTGTCAGACTTGCATTTTTTGTTACTTGATTTTTTCAATCTCTGTACGGAGATTTTCTATCGTTCTGTGGGTATAGACACGCTCCGTAACATCATTGACGTTGTGACCGATAATGAGCTTCAGGCAATACTCGTTCAGATCTGCTTCCTTTGCCCGTGTAATGAATGTGTGACGTACTTCGTGGGGAATGTGATCCATATTCAGGCGTTCCATTATCTCCTTGAATCTGGTATAGTACATTCCATAGTCCATTTCCGAGCCATTCTTACCGTTATCATCGTAAAACAGCTGTATTCTGTCGGGATCGTACCATTTCTTTACCAATGGACGTATTCTGGAATGTATCGGAACGCATCTGTTTTTGCCTGCTTCGGTTTTCATACCGCCTGTCATAGTGCCGCTTTCAAGGTCAATATCAGCGGTTTTCAGCGTAGCAAGCTCCTGTGGACGCCATCCCGAATATACGCCTATAAGTATCATATCCACAAATGGAATGTCAATGTTGTCCCAAAGCAGCTGTATTTCTTTTTCGGAAAAAGGCTTTCGGCTGCGTTCAGGCTCTTCCTTTTTTACGCTGTTACAGAGGGCTGCATAATCCTTATCAACGATCTCGTGTTTGAGGGCATATCGGAACATCAGATTATAAAGCGATTTCATTCGATTCTTCGTGTCTGCTCCTATCTGTGCGTCCTTTATCGTACCTTCCATATGAGAGGGACGAATGTCCTTCATTCGCATATTCCAAAGGGGCTTGCTGTGGTTATATGCAGATTTCCACGTTCTCCGGGCAGAGGGTACAATGGTTTCAAAATGCTCGGCAGACCATTTTTCGTAAACCTCGCTGAAAGTAATGGAGTTGGTATTTATATCGTATGGATTTTCGTTGTAATTGGCAAGAGCAACCAAAGCTTCCTGCTTTGTAGCGTAATATCCGATAGTGAGATATTGTTGTTTTACAGTACCGCTTTGCTCGTCCAAAAGCCACCCCGAAGTCTTGCGTGCTCTCCAAGGCTTTCTGCGCTTGCCCGGCAGCTTATGAACGGAGCCGTAGCTGTTTGGCTGTTTCATTTATTTTCCTCCCCGAATTTATCTCTCATAGTAATTATTTGTGCGTTCAGGTTCTATGAAATGGCTCATATTTTCTCTGATCTCGCTGTCAATAGCACTTTTGTCGATGGAATCAAACTCGCCGAGCTTTCGGAAAATATTATCCGTAAACAGGCTGATACCTGTTGCAAGTGCCTTGCTTATCCCCGAAAGTCCTCGGTTATATTGATCCGAATATACAAGGGCATTCAGAGCGAGTACCGCCTTAATAAATGACTGCTTTATAAAGGAAAGCTGTTCGGTGAGCTTGTCAATGAGCGACCTGCTTTCGGAAATTTCCCTTTCAGCTTCGGCAATGCGGTTTTTAGTTCTGTCTATGAAAATTTGAACCATTTCAATCGGAGTCTTGTCCTTCATCTGTGACCAAGGCAAGCGAAGTTCGTCACTCACAAGTTGGTCAATAGCGTGATTTTCGTTCTGCAGCTCCCTGATTTTTTCTTCCGCATCGGTTTTATCATCTTTGAACGAAATGCCAAGTGCCTGACGTATATACAGTATCTCCGATGTTTTTGTATCTCGTTCATCCTTGACTTTACGAATTTCACGCTCCAATTCCGAATACCTCTTATTAAGCTCAAGCTGTTCATTGTATTCATTTTCGGCAGCTTTCAGCTTTTTCTCAGCCTTAGCTTCAAGCTCCTGAAGCTTCATCTTTTCAATTTCAACAGCATTTGCAGCATCGCTTACACGCCTTTCGGAATATTTGATTTTTTCCTCACGTTTGTCAAGATCTGAGCTGCGTTCAGCCAAACGGGACAGGCTTTCCGATTCCTTAACGGATATTTCCGCTTCACGCTTATCAAGTTCCTGCTTACGATGCTCAATGTTGTCACTTTTCCGTTTGTTTTCGATTGACTGGACGGCAACAGCCTTTTTCTGTGTTTCAAGCTGTTCAAATTCTTCTGGAGATACCGTTATATTATGTGAAAGAAGCTGTTTCCTTCCGATAACTACTGTTTCTTCTGCAACAAGCTCCATTTCACGAAGCGGTGTTAATTCTTCGTTCAGCCGTTTCTTCTCTTCCTGTATTTCACGATATTCCTCACAAGTAAAGCTGTGACCTCTGCTTTCTTCGGGAGGTGCTATAACAAATCCGTGAGATTCGCATATTTCGGTAAACACCTGTCGTTCATGTGCTCTCCATTTTATAGCGGCATCCTTTCCCGTGTAGCCCATTTCTACAAGAGCCTGTGCCATAGCATTTCGTGTGTCAATCCCGGTTTTGTAATGACCTATGGGAATGTAGTCTATATGCAAATGCGGTGTGGCCTCGTCCATATGTATTACAGCATTGAACACAAAGAAGTTCGGATTGTTTTTCAGATAATGCTCCATATACTCCTGCAAACACTGTTTGGCAATTTCTGCATCCGGTGTTCCGCAGCCTGTGTCGTGCATTGTACCTACTTGAACCAAATCCTCATAAAAGCTTTTCTGCTTATTATTCCCGATAATGGTATATTCGCAGACCTTGTGATTAAACAAATGTGTGAAATAGTCAGTCTGTATCCTACGGCACTTTCGTGACTGCTTCTTGTTGTACCGCTCTATTGCTCCGTCAAAAAGTGTTCGGTATGCTTCTTCCAATGGAATGCGAACCAACACAACATTTTGCGGTGTGCGTGTTTGATCGATATTCTTTGCACTGAACACTCTGTTATTGTGAGTAAGGCTGCCTTTTCCTACTTCGTGAGATATTCTTTTTCCTTCCATAATTATGTTCTCCTTTCAGGCATATTTTGTGGTGTGCGGATAGAGTTCTGTTACTCTTTCCAAGAGTAACCCCGAGGTACTATTGGACATTCCGCACACTCCATATCCAATAGTTCGGGGCTCTCCGAGGGGGATTTCGCTTTCTGCGGAAAGCGATGGAAAGCTGACGCTTTCCCAATAGCGTGACGATGCGTGTCGATGGTGACGGTCTATTTGACAACGCACCCACTCCTGAAAACATCGTCACGACCGTCACGCATCGACACGGCCGATTTTGCCTTCCAGCCAAAATCGCACAAGCCGTCCGTTGTGAGTACGCTTGCTTTCGTAGCGGATACCATATTCATTATATAGCCTTCCCGAATTAACATTCAGTTTCAGCGTAAGCGTGTTTGGCTTAATTTCGATACTAAGCACAGATACCAATTCAGTCGGTGAACCCTGCCATTCGGGATTATTGCTGTTGATGAATTCCGAGATTTTCTCCAATATCGGTTCGGGCGGATTTTTCCAAAGTTCCGTTTCTGCCTTTTCAAGCTCCCAAGCAAGAGTTTCACGATTTCGTGTAACGTGCAGCTTCTGGTCCTGCTGATCACGTCCCGATATTTCAAGTACAGCTTTATCGGAAGTTCGCTTTTCCTTATACAGAAGAAATGCTCCGTCCGCTGCTCCGAGAAGTCCGTTGGTTCCCGAGATCATATCAAAGTTATCATCCGATTTCTGCTTACGAGTATGATGAACAAGCAAAAGACATATCTTATTTGCGTCCGCAAATTTTTTCAGCTGAGAGATTATGTCATAGTCATTCCCATAGCTGAACGATTCACCCGAGGATTCTCGGACTTTCTGCAAGGTATCAATTATTATAAGTGTAGTATCACGGTGTTCAGCTATAAATCCGCTTAACTGCTCGGTCAAGCCCTTTCCAAGCTGATTTGAGGTTACGGAAAAGAATAAATTGTCTGTGCTTTCTGTACCGAACATTCGGTATAAACGACTTTGCAGACGGCGGTAATCATCTTCAAGAGCAAGATATAGAACAGTACCTTTGCGTACGGGATAGTTCCAAAGCGGTGTCCCTGTGCTGACGTGATATGCAAGCTGAGCCATAAAAAAGCTCTTGCCGAGTTTTGGTGCTCCGACAAAAAGATAAGTTCCCGGGTACAGCAATCCGTCAATGATCGGTGGACTGCTGTAAAAGACACTTTCATACAGTTCTGACATTGATACAGTTTTTATGTATGACGAATCCAATTCCCGAAGAAAATCCATCTGCATACGGCGAAAACTTTCCTCACAGATATTGAAGTTCTCGTTCGTATCTGTTATAATAGTATTGGTGTTATTGCCTGACTGCTCCGCATCTGCGCCAACAGATGAGCCCGGGGCGGTCATTTTTTCTTCCTGCATCATATCGTTCAGTCACTGTCCGTTCCTGTGGGAGCTGCTTCGGCAAAGTAGCCAAGCTCCTCCCATACCTTTTTATCGGGGCAATAGTAGCTGTACTCACTGGAGCCATCGTTTTTGTAGGCGAACCCGAATTTGAGTATGCCACGCTGCAGCCCGACTCTAAGAAACTGTGCACTTTTTCCTGTTGCCTGTGCGATTTCAACAAGCGGAACGTTTCTGCCCGTGAATTTGGGCGTTGTAATTGTGTAATTCATAAAATCCTCCTTTATATATTGACATTTATAATAATATATGGTAGAATAAAGACACTATAAGTTGCAATCAAGAAACTCAATGTGTACTACCAACAACTACAGTATAGTACACTATAAGTGATTTGTCAATAACTTAAAAGTGATTTTGTGAGTCTATCCAAAATTAAAGGGGGATTTTTGTGTTTTATAACCAATTGATAAAGCTTTGTGAAGAAAATAACGAGAAGCCAACGCCACTACTTCGCTCCCTTGGATTAAGTGCAACTAACTTAAAACGCTGGCAGAACGGTTCTACAGTAAATTCCGAGATTCTTGCGAAGTTAGCAGATCATTTCAACGTACCCGTTGACTACTTCTTTCAGGAAGATGGTACTGAAAATGGAGCGGCAATAACCAATGATGCCAATGCTTTTCAGAAGGTGTACAATATATTCAGAGCACACCCCGATAATATCGCCAGCTTTTTAAGCGGTGACAAAATACCCGAGTATAACTATCAGCAGATCGTCAAGTATCTGGCGTGCAGTGACGATTATCTGTTAAATAAAAGTAACAGTCCCGTCATCGACAATAGCATTAAGCCGTGTAATAACCTCAGTGCAAAGGAGTACATTCTTAACATTATGAATAAGCTGCCTGCCAACAGTGATTATCAGGTTATGCAGGTGAAGCTGTCATATATTATTATCAACAATCTGAAAAAGGTTGGCAAGGGAAAAGTTGAGCTTATCGAGCTGAAACTTGCTCAGAAGAAAATCGACAGGCTTTATGATGATACTATTGAGGACAGCAAGAAGAGAGGGCTTAATCTGTCTGACCTTAATCGTATTGTTGAGGCATTTGATTTGAGCTATGATTATCTTTTTACCGGAGAAAATAAGGGATAACAAATACCAATATATATAGGAGGTCACTATGGAGAATTTTCTTGAACCAGCTGAGTTTAATATTGACAATCTATTCAAAGGAAAGTATAATATACCGATTTATCAAAGACCTTATAGTTGGGAAAATGAGCAAGTCAAACAATTATTAGCTGATATCGAAAAATCGTATATTCTGTATAAGGAATTCACAAACAGTCAAAGCTCAATAAAAAACGAGGAAATGCTTTTATTTGTAGGAACCTTATTTTTGAAAAGTGGTCAGAATGTTAAAAATACATATACTGAGTATGATATTGTAGATGGACAGCAAAGAATTACAACTATTACACTAATTTTTATGGCAATACTAAATCATCTTTACTGCATCAATTCTGATGATGAAGCAGTGAGAGAAATTGAAAATTACTTATGGAAAAAAGTTGATAGAAAGAGGGAAAAGGACAGCAGGGTACTTACTTTAGGGAATATTGATAAGGCTATGATGATTAATTTGTTTGATGCCTTATATGCTCATAAAGATATTATTGCCTATGCTAATTCATTACTTGAAACTAACATAGATAATGTTGAACGAAATATGATTTTAAATTTACTCGTGATAAATGATTATTTGTGTAGTTTTGAAGATAATGAGGAATATTATCATTATTTCGAGTTCTTGAAATATAATATACGATTTATTGCCATAGCAGTTCATACAAATCTTGTTAAGCTGTTTGATATTTTTGAGTCTATTAATAGTAAAGGGAAGCCACTTGAGGATATTGATCTTATAAAAAGTTATATTTTTCAGAATATTAATGATGACGATTATGATGAATATCTAAACAAGTGGGGTAGACTTATTTCAGAAACAAAAGATAATCTGATGGATTATTTTACAATTTATATTCGTGCTAATGTTTCTTTTTATAGAAACAGTATAAAGGTTAAGCATTTTAAAAATCTTGTTGAAAACGGGCTTGCAAATTATTATGGTACTGATAATATAAGAGATACATTAACTTGTTTTATTGACGATATGATTGATAACCTCCCGTATTATCAGATGCTTACAGATATTAGTATGTTAGAAAAAATAAATATTAGTAAAAAGACTATTGTATTCTTCATGATGAACAATATGGCAGAATACTTGTATGATAAGGCTTTGTTTTTCAAACTACTAATACTTCATGAAAAGAATCATCTTTCAAATGAAACAATTGATAGAATTGTTGAGTATACTTTTAAATTCATTCTTACTTTTCAGAGTATTTGTGCAAGAGAAAGTAAAGCTACATTAACTGTATTTGTTGATGTTCAGAATGAAATATATAAATTAACAGATAATTATGAGGACAGAAAAGATATCTCATCATGTACTTTAGATAGTGTAATTGTAATATTTAATAAATATATCACTGGCGCTGCAATTAACAATGCATCTCTAAGAAACGGAATAAAAGGTACATTAAGTTTTACAAAAAACAAAAAAGTTGTACGAGTTTTGTTATCTTATTTAGAGTATTTGGATAACAGCACCCCTGTACCGATGGTTGATTATACAAAGCTTTATTGGTTATTACAGGCCAAGGGTGATATACACGTTGATCATATTCTTCCTCAAAAGCCTGATAAGGATGACGAGAATTTCAAATATTATGTATCTGACGATACAGTATTTCTCAAAGAAGGTCAGGATTTTATCAATGCAGATAGTCCTGGTGATATGATTATCGGTAAAGAAGAATTTTATGACCAGTTTATTCATGTTTTAGGAAATTTACGATTAGAGTGGGCCAATGACAACATAAAAAAATCAAATCACTTTGTTGTACTGAAAGAGTATGATAAATCATTTAATTCAAGCAGCCAGATTTCTACGAGATCAACTATGCTTATTAATCAGTTGTTATCTTCAGGGATATTATTAAGTATGGATAACCTTGAAAAAATAAATTTTGGTAAAGACTTTACTCCATTTACTATTTCTGAGTTTGAATCTGGTTTTGAGTACAAATCTTACGAGCCCGTTTCTTTCGAATTGATAGGTGAAAAGTATAATCTGGATAGTTACAATTACACACAGCTGTTAATTAAGGTATTTACCGTTCTTTATGATTTGGAGAATAAACAGTTTGAGGAGTTTGCAAGTAGTAGTTATAAACCTATGCGTTCGGAACGAATATATATTTCACACAATAAAGATGATGTTCGAAATAGCTTTTTGTTAGGAAAAGATGTTTTTGTTGAGAATAATCTTTCTTCGGATTACATTATCAAGTTTATTTATATTGTTGTTAAGGATTTAGGACTCAATAATTCAGATCTGAAAATCAATTTGGTGAAGATTTAAAGAACAAATGTTTGTGTGTAGCGAACACGTCTTTTCAAGAAATCTGAGTGTTTTCAGACAGAAATACTCTCCCTATTACGCAATAAGGTTTTCTCAGAAATACTTTGGGCAGAACGAGTAGGTCATCTCAATACCCCTTTATGCAGCATTTCTGCTTTTATTATTGCCGTGAAAATATTTCGGCAGCTGAATGAAATACACAAGTAATACACAATACTCCCCGAACCTTTGTAATTTCGGGAAGTATTGTTACGGTTGAAGAGGCTATGAAGTAAGCTTCAAATGGCGTAGATACGTTGTTTAACTAATAAAAATGCTCCTCTTGGTTTGATATCAAGGGGAGCTTTTTTGTTATATATTGGAAATTTTTCTGCCCACCGTCCACCGTTTGCCCACCAAAATTTTAATGGTGGGCAGGATTTAGGGGATTTGGTGGGCAGTTTTGATAGTAAAAATAAAGGATAGTAGAGTTTGTGGGCTTTACTATCCTGTATAATAATCTTATATTTCAGCCAGAATTTCTTTTTTACGTTCTGTGTATTCAGTTTCAGAAATCAATTCCATTTCATAAAGCTGTTTTAATTTTTCAATCACTATTGCTTATTTTTTTCTCAGGCAAATACGTTTGTAATAAAATATATGTATCTTGTAACAATTCAATAAAATGCTTGTGTTGTTTTGGAAAAACTTTACTTTCATTTTGGATTGCTTCGTCACATTTGAAAAAATCATATATTTGACACACCTTATTATTCATAATCCATTAATGAAACGGTACAGCTTGTAATATTAACATTTTTTTCAACTGACAATCTAAAAGTAGTAGCTTCATCAGGAGCTAAACCTTCTGAACCAGCTGCATATGACCAATCAGTATCAATAACATTTCCGCTTGAGTCTTTAAATGATCCTTTAACTTTAACATATTTATATGTTTTTGAACCTGTGTTTTTAACTGATCCAGTACAGATTGTATAGCTGCTGTTGCTTTGAATTTTTACATCTTGGATTTTTAATGCGTTTTTTTCGCTTTCATATTCTTGGCTATTGTCTACATATGAATCATTTGATATAGGCATATAACCCCCCGGTTTATATATGTCTTTTTCAACTTTTATGTAACCACGACTTGTAATAATTAAGTCTTCAAAAGTGCGAATTATTCCGTTTTTATAATCCCATTTTGTTATCGAGACCTCCATATCTGAAAAATCACTATAACTCCACTTATATGTGGCAGTATCGCCATTAATGACAATTTGCCTGCTTGCTTTACCATAATCATTATAGTATGTATATGTTCCCTGTAAAGCTGACTTCATTTCGGATTCAGATGCAAATGTCTTTCTACCAGATAAGACGATACCACGACCTATAAGGATGATTATAATAATTGATACTATTATACATATGCCAGTTTTTATTTTTCTGATTTTAGCAATTTTTTCTTTTTCTTTTGCTTTTTGTATTTTTTTCTCTTTCCTATTATTTACGCTATGACGGTGTTTCTCAATTACTGAAGAAACATAATCTGAATCAGTAATTTTAAATATTTCTGATTTGTTTATATCACAGTTTGAACATACTGTATTATCACTATCGTTATACCTACCGCAACTACATAACCATCCAAAACTATAATCTTTCGGCAAAAATTTGACTTTGCGAGAAATAACATCCATGAGTGAATCAAGAGTTTCTTTTTCCGCTTCTGTGGTTTCAAATTCTTCAATTTCGAATTCTTTGACATCGGCACCGTCATAAGTTGTTATTGAACCGTCAGCATAACATATTTGACATTCTTCAAGTTCAAGTTTTCTTATATCAGAGTTTGGAAGAATTACTTTCAAATTTTTGGCTTGTGCATTTTTTTCAATGGATATATCCTGAATAATCAATAAAAATTGTTCTTTGCCATTAACCAGTACAATATCCCCAAAAGAATTATAACCCGTTGCGTTAAACTTTATTGCTGTTATTTTTCCAAAGCCTAAATTGTCAAATTCTATTGTTGCTATGGTATTCTCTGCTTCCGCTGAAATCTGACAAGAAATGTTTTGTACATGAGCATTAATATCAATTATTTTCTTTACTGACTTCATACAATACATCCCCTTACTATACTTTAGTTAATATAATTGCCAAAAATATAGTTGTTTTATTAAAACTTTCTACATATTATACTATAAAAATGGATATTTGTCAATATTATTATTTATTTAATACCATTTTTTACCACATTCCGAACTATGTCAAATTCATAACAACCTCCACAAATCCCAGTATTTTCCTAGGAAAAACACACACCCCAACTAAATACCAAATAATGGAAACCACTTTAATAAACCATCACAAATCCCTTGATTTTCCTATGATTTCTCCGAATAAGCATTAAATCCTATTAAGTAAGTAGGAATTAACAACAAAAAACCACTCCCAAAACCTCAAAAAACGGCTAAAAACCTTGATTTTCCTTGTGTTTTCGATTATATTAACCGAATCCCTTTGAAAAACCTTGATTTATAGCCGTTTTTATGCTTTTATATTCCGAAAATATCATAAAATCCCTTGATTTTTCAAGGATTTCTGTGTGTTGACGTTCCTTTTATTCCCGAATGTTTCCGAAACTATCTCCGAAGCTTGAAATATCAGTTATTTGCTGTCTTTTTCGTGTTCCTTTATCAGTTTGTCAACGTAAGCCAAGGATAGTGACAGCAGTATTACGTTGAAGATTTCTTTTTTGGTCATGTTAAACACTCCTTTCATATATGAAAAGAATATATAACTGAAAGGGTGTGGAATACGTTTGAGGTCAATTGTTGAATAATGGTTGTAAATACCGGTTTTATATGCTATAATATAGGAGATCAAGTCGGGTGCAGCTGCTCGACATATCGGAATTTGTAGGATGGAGAAACTTATGGAAGAATTGATACAAAGATGTTCATGGGCAACTACCGACTTATATAAAGAGTATCATGATAATGAATGGGGAAAGCCCGTTCATGATGAAAATAAATTATTTGAGATGTTAATACTTGAAGGTATGCAGGCAGGGCTATCGTGGCTGACAATACTAAACAAAAGAGAGGCATTTAGAATTGCTTTTGATAACTTTGACTGCAAAAAAGTAGCGCTGTATGATGATGCAAAAATAGAAGAGCTAATGCAAAATAGCAGCATTGTTCGTAATCGGTTAAAAATCAAATCAGCAATAACAAATGCTCAACAGTTTATAAAAATCCAAGAATCGTATGGCAGTTTTGATTCGTTTATATGGTCTTATGTTGATGGTAAGCCAATTCTCAATCAGTTCCAAACTGAAACTGATATACCCGCAAGGACTGCACTCTCAGATCAAATTAGTAAAGACTTAAAAGAGCTTGGCTTTAAGTTTGTTGGTAGTACAATTATATATGCCTATATGCAGGCAATAGGGATTGTCAATGACCATGTAAAAGGTTGCCATTTGTATGCCAACAAATAGCATTTCACTTTCGATTGATAGAACGGCAGCTCAACAGGCTTGTTAAAGACTTTCTGCATCACAATTTCCAGTTTAGAGAATTGAGAAAAT
>JBJEQS010000154.1:0-2686 GCA_051881875.1 Oscillospiraceae bacterium | reverse complement strand
TTCAGCCGCCCAAACTTTTTTTGGAAAAAGTTTGACAAAAAACTTTTTTGAACGACTTTAAAGGCAGGGACTCCGTCCCCGCACCCCTGTGGAGTTTCGCCGTCTGCGGACGGCGACCAAAGGCTTTGCCTTTGGAAACCACCAGCTTTTTGAAAAAAGCTGGGCAAAAACTTGCGGCGAGCCGCCGCCGGCAATTTCGTTGCTTTTATTAATATTGAAATTTTTTACCTACCCGACCGCTTGGATAAAACAAAATACTGAAAATTGGAGGCGGTAGCTTGTCGCAAAAAGCTGGTGAACTTACATTAAATTATATGTCTTACCGCATAATTTATGATAAATAAAAATATAATTTAGTGAAACGAAAATGAGGTGAGAATGTGAGAAAAAGAACAAGGAAAAAATTAAGAATGATACTCATATTTTCGGGCATAATCTTAGTGTCACCGCTTATAGCATCTGTTGTAATAAACAGCATGGGCAGAATATCAGCGGCGGCAAACAGGCTTTCTGAAATAACCGTCGGGGAGGATATACCATCTGAAACAAATGAAGCCGCTGAAACAGCAGACTGCTTTAATTATAATTTTTTTTCGGAGGGATTCGGCTGGGATTATGAAAATGATGAGGAAAGTGACAGTCAGGATATTCAAGCCGATGAAAGACAGCCATACCCTGAAACATGGAATACAGGCAGCGGTGAGGTTATTCAGATGAATTATGGAAAATACAGCGGGAATCAGTTTTTTAATCTCGAAAAAGGCGGACAAGTAAGAAATCTTACATCAATTGATAATAAAACTCTTATGTCAGAAAGCAAAATGCGTCCTCAGATTAAGATAGAAAAAACATCAGAGCCGCAGGTACTTATAATGCATACACATACAACAGAGAGCTATGAACCGTATGAGCGTGAATATTTCGACAGCAGTTTCGGGTATCGTACAACCGATTCATCGAAAAATATGGTGATGGTTGGCGATGCCATAGCCGAACAGGTCGAAAATGCAGGAATTGCGGTTATACATGATACCACAATACATGATTATCCGTCATACAACGGCTCATATGAGAGAAGTGCCGCAACAGTAAAGGGGATACTTGAGGAATATCCCTCAATACAGGTTGTGCTTGACATACATCGTGATGCAATATCATCTGAAAATTCACTTATACAGCCGGTAGCTGAGATAGACGGGAAAAAGGCAGCTCAGGTTATGATAATTTCAGGCTGTGATGATGGTACTATGGATATGCCTGATTATATGTATAATTTTCGTTTTGCGAGTATGCTTCAGCAGAATATGGAGAGTAATTATGCAGGATTAACAAGACCAATTCTTTTTGATTACAGAAAATACAATCAGGATTTGACAAAAGGCAGTCTGCTTATAGAGGTGGGTTCTCATGGAAATACTCTTGAACAGGCAAGATATGCCGGAGAGCTTATCGGCAAATCGCTTGCCGATGTACTCGGTTCACTGAAATAAAATGAAAGGTACTGAAACTGTATGCGGAAGAAAATATGTGCAGTCATGGCATTCGTGCTGGTAAATATGTTATGTATCGGAATAATGCAGGTTTATAAGATTTCATACAACACAATGAATGATGAAAAAATATCGATGGCGGATATATCCTTTGATGAGAAAACGAATAAAACGGATATAGAAATTCTTGGGAATATATATAAGCTTGATATTATTCCGGAAAAATTCAGCGGACAGGACATATATTTTTTTTATGCGGTTCTTGACAATGAGATAAAAGAAATATTATATCTGATAAATGATATGGAAAGCCTTTCAGAAAATTATTAAATTTTCAGGTTGATTTTTTTGCATTTATATGTTATAATAAAAAAGTTATTTGATAAATCCGCTTGTAGCTCAGTGGATAGAGCGTTACGCTCCGACCGTATACGCATGGGTTCAATTCCCATCAAGCGGATATTTCAAAAGGGTAATGTAATGATACATTACCCTTTGATTTTATTTATTTTTCTGAAGCTTCTGATTAAGGTGTTAAAGCGTCTTATCCTTGATTCGCAGGTTTCTATAAGACCGCAGTATTTGTCAACAAGGACTATAACGATAGTTTCCTTATATTTAGGCGGATAGGGCGTGAGAGGAAACATATGCTTTGCTATTATATCCTTTTCTATGTCTGTAAGTTCAAAATAATTCTGAGCATTTTTAAGAGCTTCTTTAGGATGAGTAAATCCATGAGTCGGGTGCATATCAGTATGCCAGTCATACAGAAAGAGGTCATGAAGAAGTCCGGCTCTTGCTGCATCACGACAGTTCAGTCGTAATTTTTTGCATATAACATAATTGTAATATGAAACGTTAATACAGTGCTGCAAACAGGTTGTAGTACCATGCTGTATATAATTCTGCATCTGCAAAACTATTTCGTTGTTAATAAGGTCATATACATATGAATAATATTCGCTGTTAATCAGGTCAGTTTTTGAGCCTATTGCTTTTATATCCATCATATAGGAATACTCCTTTTTAAAATAAGAGAAAATACAATCTTATTTTTTATAAGGTTATTATATCACTGAATAATATAAAAGTCAAGCGGTAAGTTGCCGCTTCCAATTTTCAGTATTTTGTTTTATCCAAGTGGTCGGGTAGGTAAAAAAATTTCAATATTAATAAAAGCAACGAAATTGCCGGCG
>JBJEQS010000153.1:0-2696 GCA_051881875.1 Oscillospiraceae bacterium | reverse complement strand
CAAGGTAAGTTGCATATAATTGACCACCATAAAGAAAAATATTGACTAAACACCGCAGGCGGCGGCTCGCCGCTTATTTATGATACTTGCCGCCTGATGAAATCTGAAATGCTCTGTATATCTGCTCAAGAACCATAACTCTTGCAAGCTGATGCGGAAATGTCATCTTCGACATGGACAATCTGAAATCAGAAATATTCTTCACCTTATCCGATATTCCGAATGAACTGCCTATAACAATGCTTATGGTACTGTTTCCGCATACGGCAATATTTTCAAATTTTTCCGATAATTCCTCGCTTGAAAGCTGTTTCCCCTCTATGCACATGGTTATTATATACCCCTTGCATACTTTTAGTATCGCATCAGCTTCATTGTCAAGACATTTCTGTATATCCTTTTCTGACGGCTTATCGGACAGCCTTGATTCATCAAGTTCATACACTTTCAGATTGCAGAATGAACCAAGACGCTTTATGTATTCAGCACAGGCATCTGTCAGATATTTTTCTTTCAGCCTGCCTACAGTTATGAGATTTATGTTCATCATAGGGTTATTGCGTCCTTCATGCTTTTTACATATTCAGCGACATGGGGAACACATTCCCTGCCATATTTGCCGATAATCTTTACAATTGCAGAGCCTACGATTACACCATCAGCACTCTGAGCCATTTTCTTTGCCTGTTCGGGAGTGGATATGCCGAATCCTACTGCACATGGAATATCAGTACTTTTGCGGATTGTATCAGTCATGGCGGAAATATCGGTTACAATCTCTGTTCTTGTGCCTGTTACTCCAAGGCTTGATACTACATACACAAATCCCTCTGCTTCATTTGCTATCATGGAAATTCTGTTTTCAGATGTCGGAGCTATGAGCGATATGAAATCAACATCATATTTTTTACATTCGCCTGTGAAATCGTCCTTTTCCTCATATGGAACATCAGGCAGAATAAGACCGTTTATGCCTGTTTCACTGCATCTTTTGAGAAATCTCTCCGTACCGTATGAGAATACAACATTTGCATATGTCATAAATACCAGCGGAATATCAATTTCCTTTCGGAGTTTCACAACAAGTTCAAATACATCATCGGTAGTTACATTATTTTTCAATGCTCTTATATTTGCCTCCTGAATTACAGGGCCTTCAGCAGTCGGGTCTGAAAATGGTATTCCGAGTTCAATTATATCAGCACCGTTCTGAGCCATTGCACATACTGTTTTAAATGTGGTTTCAAGGTCGGGGTCACCGCAGGTTATAAACGGGATAAATGCCTTTCCTCTGCTGAATGCTTCTTTTATCTTACTCATATATTTCCTCTCCTCTGTATCTTGCAATTGCAGCACAGTCCTTATCGCCTCTGCCTGAAATTGTTATTACTATTATCTTATCCTTATCCATCTGCGGAGCAATCTTCAATGCATGAGCAACTGCATGAGCCGATTCTATTGCAGGGATTATGCCCTCTGTCTTTGAGAGCAGTTCAAAAGCATTTACAGCCTCATCATCTGTAACAGCAACATATTCCGCACGTTTTTTATCGTATAAATCAGCGTGTTCAGGGCCTATTCCGGGGTAATCAAGACCGGCTGATATTGAATATACAGGGGCAATCTGACCGTATTTATCCTGACAGAAATATGATTTCATACCATGGAATATGCCAAGTCTGCCGGTATTGATGGTGGCCGCTGTTTCAAATGTATCAATGCCACGGCCTGCCGCTTCACAGCCGATAAGACGCACGTCCTTATCCTCAATGAAGTGATAGAATGTTCCTATGGCATTTGAGCCGCCGCCTACGCAGGCAATTACTGCATCAGGAAGTCTGCCCTCTTTTTCAAGTATCTGATATTTTATTTCCTTTGAAATTACAGCCTGAAAATCCCTTACAATAGTCGGGAACGGGTGAGGTCCCATTACTGAGCCAAGACAGTAATGAGTATCGGAAATTCTGCCTGTCCATTCACGCATAGCCTCTGAAACGGCATCTTTAAGGGTTGCAGTACCGCTTGTAACAGGGATTACATCTGCACCGAGAAGCTTCATTCTGTAAACATTCAAAGCCTGACGCTTTGTGTCCTCCTCACCCATGAATACAACACATTCCATGCCGAAAAGTGCGGCGGCTGTTGCGGTTGCAACTCCATGCTGACCGGCACCTGTTTCAGCTATAAGACGGGTTTTGCCCATTTTTTTGGCAAGCAAAGCCTGTCCGAGAACATTGTTTATTTTATGAGCACCAGTGTGGTTCAAATCCTCACGCTTTAAATATATCTTTGCACCGCCTAATTTTTCGGTAAGACGCTGTGCATAATATAATCTTGATGGTCTGTTAGCATAGTTATTGAAAAGCTCTGTGAGTTCACTGTTAAAAGCTTCATCATTCTTATAGAAATTGTAAGCTTCTTCGAGTTCATTGACCGCATTCATAAGGGTTTCAGGGATATACTGACCTCCATGAATACCAAAACGACCTTTTTTCATAATTTTCCTCCTGTATGATTAATTGCATTTTCACTTAATGGACATTTGATGGCTTCTGTTTTGCAAAATTATTCACCTTTTGCTGTGTAGGGGCGACCACTGGTCGCCCGTTGCGGCTTATTGGGAATTTGATGGCTTCTGTTTTGCGAACTTCGTTCGCACAAACTTTTTTTGGAAAAAGTTTGACAAAAAACTTTTT
>JBJEQS010000152.1:0-2721 GCA_051881875.1 Oscillospiraceae bacterium | reverse complement strand
TTATAATATAAATATAAACCTGTCTGATAAATTTTATCAGGCAGGTTTTGCTTTTACAATTCAAATTCGATGGATTTATTTTTGTAGTTGCGACCACTGGTCGCCCATCTTAGTTTACTGGGAATTTCATCAGGCGGCTGAAAGCCGCCCAAACTTTCCAGCTTTTTGAAAAAAACTGGGCAAAAACTTTTAATTTCGCCTTTTGCTTAGTAATAACATTTTTTAACTACCCGACCGCTTGGATAAAACAAAATACTTAAAATCGGAGGCGGCAACTTGCCGCAAAAGTTTGACAAAAAACTTTTTTGAACGATGATTGGGCGGGGACTCCGTCCCCACACCCCTGTGGAGTTTCGCCGTCTGCGGACGGCGACAAGGGCTTTGCCCCTTGACCCCACCAGCTTTTTGAAAAAAGCTGGGCAAAAACTTTTATTTTGCGGTTATTTTTATCTTGAAATTTTTCTGCCGAACTCACATTATTTTAATGTTATATTTTCATCATCAGCATATATTGAAACACCATTGCTGTAGTGTATTAAAAATCCATCTTCTTTTAATTCATATCCCGAAATATATGCACCTTTTATGCTCCGGATTATATCCGCATATTTGTCATAGTCAGATTTTATATAATTGAATTTAGCATAAAAATATGTATCAGCATCAGTATCGCTTATCTCATAAATATCGCCGCCGATTATGTCATAATTCAGAGCATTTCCATATGCCACAGCTTTAATGGTATCCTGTTTCGGATTGGGAGAACTGTTCAATGGAGTTGATGAATATGGTATAACTCCATGAATAACCATCTGCCAGAATGGTATATCATAATCAAATATATCATATCCGCTTGATTTGAGAGGTATATCGGTTATGCAGTCAACATACGGCAGAGCATAAGCCGCAGGATATTCAGCAAGTACGGAGCTGAATTCTTCATGCATTTCTTCAAGATTATTTTTCATAATGTCGAGCATATCGCCCCTTGAAATATTCTTTTTTCCATAATCACCGTAAAGTACGGAAAGTGATTTTCCGAGCGAAATATTATCAAGTCCTGATGAAATATAATTATCTGAAATTCTGCTGTAAATATCATCAAGGCATGAGGGAGATATGACGGAATAGTTTTTTCTGAATTTATTTTCAATGCCGTATGCATAATCGTATGTTGGAATTCTTGCATATGAGCCGGAAATTCTCAATGCTGTATTGAAAAATATGCCGTATCCGTTTCCGGAGGAAAATGTTATATTTTCGGAAACCGGATATAATTTGCAGTTTTTATTCTGTAATGTGTTTAAAAGACTGCTGAAATCATCTTTTCCGCCGAGAATATCTGACGGATTTGCGGAATAATCCACCTTATGAGCAATTGTCTGATTATTCCAGTTGCGGTATGTCACAGATATGTTTTCAAGTCCGATATTGTTTATTATATCTGCCGCCTGACTATATGATGTAACAGCCGTTTTTCTGTATATCGGAATTCCCAGAAATGATTTTTTCTTCAGAGTACCGCCGTACAGGTCAATGAATAAATCGGAAACTTCGGAGAAGTCATGACATTCAAGCCCTTTTTCATTGATAAGATAATCACGATATTTTTCAGCCATTGAGCAGTATGATATGCCGTCATTATCGGCAAGCGGATAGTATCGGATTTTCATATCCCTGTTTGAAATATCATCATTCTGATATACAGTAATAGGATTTTCCTCATTTCCGATATAATAGCTGTCACTTTCTCTTGTTATAAATGAGAAACGGCATTTGTTGTAATCGGTTTTTGACTGTATGCTTACATCGGCATTTATCATTAAATTCTCATCGCCGTCATCGGCAACAGCAAGTATACCGTTTTTATCTCTTACAATGCAGTATACAGGCATATTGACCTGCTGTATATCGGTATCCTTGTATGTGTCCTTTACAGCGGTTATATCCTCACCATAGACCATAGCGGAATATGTCTTTGCATTGATTTTTCCATTGTTGAAATCAATCACCGCACCGCAGCCATCAGGAATTATAAAATATCCATTATCATCAATGCCGCCTGCACCGAATGAATTCATTATGTCAATTGAATGTATCAGTTTTGATGAATTTTCCGAAATATCATCAGCGAAAACGGATACCTCAAGATAATCCTCTCCAAGAGAATAATTGACGGGAACTGTTATGCCCGCCGAGGTGAATTTATATGTTATAATGACGGAATTATTATTTATACTGTATGAAATTTCCGAATCCTTTGCAGATTTGAGATTAATGGATTTGCTGTCTTTTTTTGTGTGGTATGAAATGCACAAAGATGATTTAAGCTCATATTTCAGAGCGTCTGTGGCGGTGGTGTCAGTATCGGCATTTATCGGAGATGACCACCAGATAAAGCCGTTCTTTTTATTGACGAGTGCCATAATATCCTCATCATTCTTTATATAGAATTCAAGCATATCATTTTCGAGGACTTTTTCCATGGATTTGAGAACAGATTTTTCATTGCGGAATTCATTGAAAAAATCAGCTGAAGGTTCAGCGGTGTAATTTTCCGATAAGCATATCATAGCTGAAATTATAAATATGATGATAAAAACAGATATTTTTTTCATAAATAAAACCTCATACAGCAAATTTCCATAAATTTGATAATCAAAATAAAAAGTTTTTGCCCAGCTTTTTTCAAAAAGCTGGTGGATTCCAAAGGCAAAGCCT
>JBJEQS010000151.1:0-12032 GCA_051881875.1 Oscillospiraceae bacterium | reverse complement strand
ATGGCGTTCAAAAAAGTTTTTTGTCAAACTTTTTCCAAAAAAGTTTGAGCAAACGTAGTTTGCTGAACTGAAATTATGGATTTACAAGTAAATAAAGACTGGCGAATATAGTTCGCCATTACAAAATAAATCTATCGAACTCACGTTAATAATATAAGAAAACGTGAGTTCGCCCATTGTGGTTTACTGGAAATTTTATCGTTTCTGTTGTGCGAACTGCGTTCGCACAAACTTTTGCTTTCGTTACTTTTCTTAATAGCAGCATTTTTTACCTACCCGAAAATCTTTATGCTGACACTACGGTTATATGTCAGGTAAGTTTCATATAATTGTTTACCATAAAGAAAAATATTTACTAAAAAGAGGAGGCGGCAACTTGCCGCAAGGAGATATTTATATGTACAGATGTGAAGCTCTTAATGATATTAAACAGATTGAAAACGTATATAAAATTCTGATGAAAAAGGATTTTCCCAAAAATGAACTCAAGCCGTTTTCAATTATAAAAAAGGAAATTTCAAGGAATGAATATATATGCTACGGAATTTATGATGACAGTGATGTGCTGTGCGGATATGCATTTCTTGTTATGCGTACAAATAATGATGGCAGAAAAAATTATCTGCTTGATTATTTTGCGGTTACTGAAGCTGAAAGAAATAAAGGTATCGGTTCAGTATTTCTTGAACTGCTTATCAATCAGCTTTCCGATGCAGATATTATAATATGTGAAGCTGAAAATCCGGCTTATGCTGTCAATGATGAGGATAGGAATCTGCGTCAGCGTCGTGTAAATTTCTATCTTAGAAATAATTTTGCAGATACAGGTGTATCGGCGGAATTATTCGGTGTTGAATACATGATTCTCGAAGTTGATAAAAATTCAGAACACAGTCAGGAAGAAATCAAACATTTCTATAAAGATGCATACAGCAAAATAATTCCCGATTTTATTCTGAGAAAAAATTTTCTTATACATTAATCATTGACATCAGCCTGATTATGTAGTATATTAAATCTGACGGATATTTTATTGAAAGGAAATACAATATGTCATTATTTGATGTAATTTTCAGAAACATAATCGGATTTGACGGGATTATATTTATACTTGCGGTTATTAATGTCTTTATATTTATTTATGCCCGAAAAGCTGCTGTTAAGCTTTATGAAAGTATGCATAAAAAAATTTATGCTCCGTTTTACAGTGATGATATACAGAATACAATTTCCGATATGGAGGAGCTTACCGAGAGTAATATTTCCGGTCTGATTGAAAAAGCAGGTGCGGCTTATACGCTTTATATAAACATAAGCAGTATATTTCCGCTTATGGGCATACTTGGAACTGTAATTTCTCTTATCGGCATGGCAGGAAATACCGCAAATATGGACAGCAGTTTCTTTGCCGCCCTTACATCTACATTCTGGGGACTGGTATTCGCAATAATATTCAAATTTGCTGACGGATTTATTTCAGCCAAGCTTTATGACGGCGAACGCTCTGCCGAGCTTTTTATGAGCAGAAAATATAATTCCGATATATCAGAATTTTCAGAAGATGAAAAAATACCTGTGTTTTCGGGAGAAAAAGAAGAATGAAAAGACGCAAGGAAATTTCAGCTGAACTCACTCCCCTGCTTGATGTCATACTTATAATACTTTTTATAATTATGTCAGACAGCTATAAAGCGGTTGAACAGGCAGAAGCCGAAAAACAACAGGCTTATGAGGAAATTCAGGCTGTATCGGCTGAGTTTGAAAGCTGTAATGATGAACTCAAAAAGGAACTGGAGAATAACAGCGAAAAATTAAGTCAGGCAGAAAATATAATATCGGCATATGAAAATTTTGACAAATATGCTGTAATAATGTCGGTCGGCATTATCAATAAATCGGATAATTCAAGGGATATAATAATATCATACGGAAATAAAAGCGATACTATCTCTTATAACTGGGATAATATGCTTTATGCTGAAAATTCTCTGAATGTTTATCTTGAAAACATCATAAAATCAGCGGATTCAAAACCCGTTTTCATATCATTCAATTATAAAAGCAATGAAATCTATGTACGGGATTATGACATGATTTCATCTGTTATTGATAACATTCAAGGAAAAAACAAAAATGTTTATATTATGTACAATATGGAGGACTTACAATGAAAAAAGCATTAAAAATAATTCTTATAACAATTATAGTCATTATTATCATACTCATTCTGGTAATAATGGGAAATGGTTTCGGACTTGGCAAAGGTCTTGGATTTGGAAAAAATAACGGAAATTCATCATCTTCCGAGAGTGGAAATGAAATATCTGTTACTGATGAGGTATCCGAGGAAACAGATTTATCTTCCGAAACAGAAAGCATTGAAACTGTTGCCGACAATACTGTAAGAATTGAAGTAAATGATACTGTTATTTCAGTAAATGGTCAGAATATGGAAAATACTGATGATTTAAGAGAATATCTCCTTTCAAATCACACAGATTTATCGGAGTATGTCCTTATTGAAATCCATGCAATAAAATCTGTTTATGATGATGTAAAAGCTGTATTAAACGAGCTTTCATACGAATATACAGAACAGCCGTCAGCAAATGAATAATTATGATGATTGAATATATCCATGAGCCGACAGACCTGCAATGCGGTCAGGCTGTACTTGCCATGCTTACCGGAAAAAGCGTTGATGATATTATCAATTTCCTTGATAATGACAGAGAAACCACTCTCAAAGAAATGAAACTGGTACTCACTGAAAATCATATAAAATATTCTGACCACAGAATTGAAGTATTCTGCAAGGAGGATTTGCCCGAATGCTGTATATTAAGCCTTGAAACTCCTCGCTGCTGGCACTGGTCATTATTTTACAAGGGTACATTCTATGACCCCGAGCATGGCGTTATGAATGATTTTCCCGAAACAAAAAGAAAATATTACTGGGAAATATATACTGATTAGCAAAATGAAGAACATATTAACGTGAGTTCGTTGTAAAACTCCCAATTATATAAATCTACGCAGCATAGAATCGCTGATTTTTATTAATTCTACGGAGCATGAGTGTTATTTTGAACAAAATAGTTCTATAATTAAATCATCGAAAGGAGGTATTGGTCATGAATCAAATTAAAACAGGAAAATTTATTGCACAATTGAGAAAAGAGAAAAAATACACACAGGCTGAACTTGCTGACATTCTTGGAATAAGCAACAAGACGGTCAGCAAGTGGGAACGTGGAGCAGGTTTGCCGGAAGTATCTCTCATGCTTCCACTCTGCGATGCTCTTGGAATAAATGTCAATGAACTTCTTACCGGTGAAAGACTGACTGATGCTGACTACCAGAAGAAAGCGGAGGAAAATATTATGGAACTTGTAAAAGAAAAAGAAGAAAGCAAGAAAAAAATTATTCTCTCGGTTGTAGTCTGTGTCATAACGCTGATTGCCGGTGTGGCACTTATTATGACATCATCATTGTTTGAAATGGCTGCGTGGACAAGAATTCTCTTTATTGCACTTGGTATCATAGTAATTGCCGGAGGCATATTTGTTGCCGGTGTACTTGATATGAGTGCAGGAACATTTGAATGCAGCAAATGCGGTTCAAAATTTGTACCAACATCAGTTGCCTATCTTGCAGGTCCGCATACAATTACAAGACGCTATTTAAAGTGTCCGAAATGCGGAGAAAAAAGCTATTGCAAACGCAGATTAACTCATTGATAAACCAATAAGCACATTGTTAAAAGCCTGAGAAGATTCTGTTCTTCTCAGGCTTTGCATTTTTATTAATGTGAGTTCAATAAATTTATTTTGTTTGTCATGGACTTCATCAGGCGGCTTTTAGCCGCCCAAGCTTTTTTGTGGAAAAAGCTTGCCAAAAAACTTTTCTGAACGATGATTGAGCGTGGGCTGCCGCCCCCACACCCCCATTTCGCTCATTCGAGCGACCAAAGGCTTTGCCTTTGGAAACCACCAGCTTTTTGAAAAAAGCTGGACAAAAACTTTTACTTTCGCTACTTTTTCTTGATAAAAACATTTTTACCTACCCGACCACATTAAATAAGGTAAATTTAACCAATGTAGTCGAGTCAGTAAACATAGTGATTACCTTAACTAAGCCGCTATTTCCTGTTTTTAGTTATCATATATCCGAAAAATCCTCCGCATAAACCGCCGAGTATATGTGCAAACTGTGAAACATTATCTGCACTGAATAATCCGTTTACAATTTCTGTTCCTATGTACAGTATAGTTACAAGTATTACCGTCACAGGAATTCCGTCACCATTCTTTACATTTACAAATGAGCTTAAAAGTATGAACATGAATGCAATTCCGCTTGCTCCGCACAATGCAACTCCTGGGAAAAGTATTACATTCAGCAGACCTGTTACCAATGCCGTAAATCCCATCATTATAAGCAAAGGCTTACTTCCGTATTTTTCCTCAAGCATAGGACCTGCAAGGAGTATCAGCATGAAATTATTTGTAAAATGCGTTATATCCGCATGACCAAGCACATGACTTATAAGTCTGAAATAAAACAGCGGGTCAAGAAGTGAGGTATTATATACCATAAATAAATACTGTGTAGATTTTCCGCCTGTAATATATCCCAATATAACTATCGCAAGACATATAAATGTATATGTAAGAATTACAGGCGAATTATATTTCAATCTGAAATTTATTTTTTTCTTATCCATAATATTCTCCCGATTATCTTGATGTGCTTCCGAATCCGCCGTTTCTCTGTCCGTCTGCATCATCATCGACTGTTATACCATATTCAACAAATACTCCCTGCATAAAGCCTTTTCCCGCTTCAACTGATACTGTTTTATTTTCATTTGTGCAGTTTGTGAGTTTTGCGAAAATATGCCCCTCATTATCGGAATTATAATAATCGCTGTCGATTATTCCAACTGTATTGTTAAGCTGTAGTCTGAATTTAAAGCCTAATCCGCTTCTCGGATAGCATTTCAGCACCCAGCCGTCATCAATCCTGACTCTTATGCCTGTAGGAATATTTATTGTCTGATTAGGTTCAAGCGTTATATCAACAGGTGCATAGAAATCATATCCTGCTGAGCCTTTGGTTGCTCTTTTCGGACATTCTATTGCATCATATATCTTCTGAATATCATAATCGCCCGAAACAGTATTTTCCCAGTCCTTTCTGAACTGTTCAAAGCTTACCTTTTCAAATTTAGCAATTCTTTTCATATTAATCTCCCTTAATCGCAGTGAAGTACAACCTTATTTATTTCAAGCGATTTTTTTACATCAATTACACGCTGATTTGAACTCCCTCTCCATTTCAGCTTATTGTCTTTAAGCTCAATGACAAATTCTCCGTCAACCAGTACATCTATGTATTTTATAAACTCAAGATACATTATTTCTTCCCAGTCATAACCTGTATAAAGCCATATTGTTTTTTCTGGCATTGTATCATGTATTTTTCTTATAAGTCTGCCTACTTCATTGCGGTTTTCAGGGTGCAGAGGGTCACCTCCGCTGAATGTTATCCCCGATATATAATCCTGTGAGAGCTTTTCAAAAAGCTCATTCTCCGCATTTTCATCAAATGGTATTCCGCCGTTTATATCCCATGTAACAGGATTATGACATTCCTTGCACTGATGAGTACAGCCTGATACCCATAAAACTGTTCTCAGACCATCACCATTGAGCATATTATCCGTTGATATATCGTGAAAACGCATTTTTACATACTCTTCCTTTCGGCGATTTCCGCCATTTTTGCATCATTAAGACGAGTATCGCCCTTTACCCTTGAATATGAAAGGTATCCGTTCATACGCTCAATCTTAGTGAGATTTCTGCTTCCGCATTTAGGACATACGTCCATTTCAAGTTCCTGATAACCGCAGTCATCACAGTATGCAAGTGAAAGATTTACTCCCTCATAGAAGCCCATCTTCATTGCACGGTTGATAAGAGTCTTTACCGCTTCTATATTGTAGTCAACCGGATATTTTACATACTGGATTTTTCCGCCGTTCATCAAATCCCAGAAACGCTTTTCAAGGTCCTGCTTCCTTATCGGAGATATATCCTCGCTTACATGGCAGTGGAATGAATTGGAAACATATTCCCTGTCGGATACATTCTCGATTATACCATATTTCTTACGGAACTGCTTAACCTGCAAGCCGCAGAGATTTTCAGCCGGTGTACCGTATAATGCGTATAAGTTGCCGTCTTCCTCTTTAAACTGATTTACTTTGCAGTTTATGTATTCCATAACCTTTACAGCAAATTCCCCGTCTTCAACGAGTGATTTCTTATTGTATAACTGCTGTAATTCATTTAGTGCTGTAATGCCGAATGATGCTGTTGCAGATTTAAGTATAGGCTTGATTTTATCATGTATTCCGAGATGTCCGCCATAGAAACCGCCCTCACAGTATGCAAGCGGATTGGTTGAGGCTTTCATTTCGCCAAGATAGTCATATGTTCTTATGTGAAGTTTTCTTATAAGCTCAAGGTAATAGTCAAGCACCTCAAAAAAGTCCTTTGACTCTTTCTGTGCCTTTGCGTAAATCATAGGCAGATGCAGACTTACTGCTCCTATATTAAATCTTCCGACAAATACCGGTGTATCATTTTCATCAGCCGGCTTCATGCCACCTCTTTCATACCATGGTGAAAGGAATGCACGACAGCCCATAGGACTGATGATTTTTCCGTATTTCTTGTACATTGAGGCAACATATCCCTCACCTGTAAGACTAAGCCAGTCCGGATACATTGTCTTGCTTGAACATTCAACTCCTGCTTCAAATATATCATAAAGCGGCTTGCCCTCACTATGAAGATTTTCGTCATAGAGAAATACTATTTTTGGGAAAAGAACTGGTTTCTTACATTCTTTCTTGCCCTGACCGTTTTTTCTGACGCTTAGCATTGTTTTGCTTGCAAGCTTTGCAAATTTTCCTGTGCCTACGCCTATGGTCATTGTTATAAACGGATAATCGCCACGGCTTGACGCTACTGTATTGAATTTATATTCCCAGCCCTGAAATCCCTGCTGAAAATCAACTGTAACATCTTTCATGGCTTCATTTTCGGCGGTTTCATCACTGAGTCCAAGGCTTTTATAACGATTATACTGCATATCATAGCTCTTTTCGGCATATGGCTCAAGCAACTGGTCAACGCATGAAACTGTAAATCCGCCATACTGCTGACTTGCGGCTGAAAGAACTATATCCCCTATTACATCAAAGGCTACTGCAAGGGTTTTCGGTTCATTATACCAGAGATTGCCCATTTCAAAGCCGCCCTTTAATACGCTTTCAACATCAAAAAGACAACAGTTCATTGTGTCACGTCTTGCCGACATATCGTGTATGTATATATACCCGTCACGGCAAGCCTGAAGTTCTTCGGTTGTAAGGAAAAATTTCTGATATAATTCCTTGTTAAGCTGATTGAAGATAAGGCTTCTCTTAGTTGAAACCAATGCACTGTCCGAATTGCTGTTTTCCTTATCGCCTATATACATAATTGACTGACTTTTCTGATATACTTCATCAAGCATATGTACAAAGTCCTGCTTATAATTCCTGTAATCACGATAACTCTTTGCAACTTTCGGATTGACATTTTCAAGAGCAGCTTCAACTATATTATGCATTTCTGCAATTGTAACCTCATCTTTGCCCAGCTTATGAACTTCCTCTGTAACAAATCTGCATATGAATTCATGGTCAGCCTCAGTGAACTGCACCAATGCTCTGAATGCTGATTTATTGACTGCAACGATGACCTTCTGAACGTTGAATTCCTCTTTCGTTCCGTCTTTTTTCACTACCTTTGTCATGAAAAAACCTCCAATACTAAAAACGTGTACCTGTCTATATTAGCACATTGACACCGATTTTTCAATAGATATTACAATCCATTCACAAAAAGTTTTCAATTTTTGTGTATTCTTCACTAAATACCCATAATCATACAAGTAATTGATATAACTTTGATAATTTTGTTTATACTAATTTTTATTTTTAAAATTTTTCTCTGTTTTCTGATAAATTTTTTCCTTTATCGCCTTGAGTGCATTGTTATAGCGTGTGGATTTCATTGTAGGAAATGCTCTGATAAGCCTTGACTGTTTCTTTGTCTGTTCTATGAGAAGTTCATATTTAAGCCTTGTCATTGAAAGCTCATCTGTAAGCTTTTCATATTTTGCCTGCACTCCATCGGAGATTTTTCCGTACTGTGCCTGTACTCCATCGGAAATTTTATCATATTTTGCTTTCTGATTAAGCACCTCGTCCGATATTTTTTCTCCGAGCTGTATTGATTTATCATGTATAATCTTTGCAAGCATATCTATTTCACGAAGTTTGTTGTTGAGGTTTCTTACCTCGCATATACTTTCAACAAGGTCATATATAAACACTATGCTCATTATAACTGCCGCAATGTTTCCTATTGTATATGGTATATGAGATACTCCGACAGCTATTGCCGGCTGTACAATTCTCACAACCATAACACAGCCCAGTCCCCAGAAAAGACTGTTTCTAAGACATATGTATCCCTTAAAATTGAATCTCATATCCGAATAATCCCACCATTTTGCATGGAAAAGTGCTTCAAGCAATAATCCTACAAGAAGTTCAAAGGCTGTACAGATAAGTGTTGATAATATGTATACAACTATCGTACTCTTAATCGGTGTAAGGAGATATACAATTCCTATTACTCCCACTCCATATATAGGACAATATGGTCCGTTCATAAATCCACGGTTTTCAAATCCGCCTGTTTCAAGTGTACGGTCAACCACCTCCAGTACCCAGCCGAATATCGACCAAAACCAGAAATAATAATACATTTCAAATACGGACATACCTAAAAAATGCCAGTTTTGCATTGCAAACACCCCTATCAGATTTTTAAATGATTATAATATATTATAAATTGACTGCCTTATTTAGTCAATGTTTTTTTTATTAATAATCATAAAAAAATTTTTTTCGTTATTATGCACTATAATTATTAACATTCTGTAAAAAACATTGACTTTATATTCTAATTGTATTATAATTAATTTGTAAATGCGTTTTTTTGTTGATATTCAACAAATCGCATTTACGGTTATTTTTGAGGAGGTTTTTTTATGAAATCAACAAAAGGAAAAAAAATTGCTGCTCTTATTCTTTCAGCAGCAATGACAGGCACTGTTTTTTCAGTGCTGCCATCAGTTTCTGCGGCAGAAGTTGACATAAGCAACGACTTTGAAAGCAATACTGACGGCTGGGGTCCAAGAGGCGAAAATGAAACCGTTTCAATCTCTACTGACAAGGCTCACAGCGGAGAATCTTCAATGTGCGTAGCAGACAGAGAGGCTTCATGGAATGGCCCTTCATTCGCTCTTGACGGAATTATCGAAGCAGGCGAAGAATATATGGTTACTGCTTATGCAATGACTGAATGGTATTCAACACTTACACTCAGCAAACAGTATGATGACAGTGAGGGAACAACTCATTATGACAATATCCTCGCTGCCAATAATGACGGCTCAAACTGGACAGAATACAAGGATATAAAATTCAGCTTCCCTGCCGGTTCTACAAATATGTCAATATACTTTGAAGCAAGTGATGCAGGAACAAAGATTTATGTTGATGATTTCAGTCTTACAACTGCTCCTGACATTGCTATTGAGGAGAATATTCCATCACTCAAATCCGCTTTTGCAAATGATTTTAAAATAGGTACTGCCATTACTCCAAGCGACATCGCTTCAAAGCCTTTTATGAAGCTTGTTGACAAGCATTTCTCTGAAAGTATTACTGTCGGCAACGAACTCAAGCCGGACTATGTTCTTGATAAGGCAGCCTGCCTTGCTTACTTTGAGGAAAATGGTGATGACACTAATCCTCAGGTTACTCTTGCAAGTGCAAGACCTGTTCTTGATTACTGCCTTGAAAATAATATTCCTGTAAGAGGTCATACTCTTGTATGGCACAGCCAGACTCCTGCATGGTTCTTCAAGGAAGGCTATGCTGATGATGGTGACTGGGTTTCAAAGGAAAAAATGATTGAACGTATGGAAAATTACATAAAGAATGTAATGGAAACCATCGCAAAAGAATATCCTGACCTTAATGTATATGCATGGGACGTTGTTAATGAAGCATGGACAGACAATGGTACTCCACGAACAGCCGGCACAAACAACAATGGTGACGGAACTTCCGGCTGGGTTCAGATATTCGGCGACAACTCATTCATTGAATACGCATTCACATTTGCAAGAAAGTATGCTCCGGAAGGAACTATGCTTTACTACAATGATTATAATGAATATATTGACGGCAAGACAAATGCTATTTATGAAATGGCTATGGATTTGAAAGAAAAGGGACTTATTGATGGTATCGGTATGCAGTCACATCTTGATGTAGGTTTCCCAAGTGCTTCACAGTATAAAAAGGCTCTTGAAAAATTCGTTTCAACAGGTCTTGATATTCAGGTTACAGAGCTTGATATTACCACTTCAAAAACTCCGACTGAAGCCGATTTGGAAAAGCAGGCTGAAGTATACAAGGATATATTCCAGGCTCTCCTCGACAACAAGGATTCTATATCAGCTGTTATTCTCTGGGGCGTAACCGATGACAAGAGCTGGAGAGCTTCACAATATCCGCTTCTTTTTGATTCGGAATACATGGCTAAGCCTGCATTTTATTCTGTTGCTGAACTCGGTGATGGAGAAGAACCGCCTGCAACAGAATCAACAGAAACTACGTCCGAACCTGTTGAAACTACTGTTTCTGAATCTGAAACTATTGAAACTACTGTTTCTGAATCTGAAACTATTGAAACCACTGTTTCCGAATCCGAAACAGAAAATACTGAAAGCGAATCAGCAGCAGATACATCTGAAATCATATCAGATGCAACAATGCTCGGCGATGCAACGGGTGATGGAATTGTAGATATAAGAGATGTTACAATGATATGTCAGCACATTGTTAAAATGCAAACTCTCGAAGGCTCATTATTTGCAAATGCTGATATACAAACTGATGGAACAGTTGATGTAAAAGACCTTTCACAGCTCAAAAAATATCTCATTAATGACATTGATAAGCTTTAATAAGAATTAATTTCAAAAGCTTTTTATAAAACTCAGGGCGACCTTTAAGGTCGCCCTTTTATTATAATCCAAAAGTTTCCCTGTATATTATTGTTATCAAATATTATACTATAATTGAGGTGATTATTTTGGAAATATTAAAAATTATTATTCTTTCATCTGCATCTGTTGTTGTACTGTTCATATTAACACGAATTATGGGAAATCGTCAGATGTCCCAGCTTAGTATGTTTGACTATATAAACAGTATTACAATAGGTTCTATTGCCGCTGAAATGTCTACTGCTCTTGATGATAATTTTACTTATCCTCTTACAGCAATGATAACATATGCCGCCGCTGCTGTTATTATATCCTTTTGCTCATCAAAATCAATAAAATTCCGTGAAATAATAAACGGGAAACCCAAAATCCTTATGGATAATAAAAAACTTTTCAAAGATAATTTTTCAAATGCAAAAATTGATATTAATGAGTTTCTTACAGAATGCAGAAATCAAGGCTATTTCAATATAAATGACATACAGACAGCTATACTTGAATCAAACGGCAGACTTAGTATTCTCCCTGCTGAAAACAAACGTCCTCTCAATCCACAGGATATGAACATAAAATTAAATCAGTCAAAATTGCCCATAAATATTATAATGGACGGTCAGGTACTTTATGATAACCTTAAACATTCAGGAAATAATGATATGTGGCTTCAGAAACAGCTTGATGAAAAAAATGTAAAACAATCTGAAGTATTTCTTGCATTCTGTGATGAAAATAACAATCTGAGCATATTCACAGAACATAACATTAAAAATACGTGAGTTCGATAGATTTATTTTGTAATGGCGAACTATATTCGCCAGTCTTTA
>JBJEQS010000150.1:0-12068 GCA_051881875.1 Oscillospiraceae bacterium | reverse complement strand
ACAGATAAAGATACAGATAAAGATACAGATAAAGATACAGATAAAGATACAGATATTATTATAAATAATAATAAAGAAAAATCTTCTGCCAAAACAACAACGACAATTCCGCCTGATATTGAGGAAGTAAAAGAATACTGCCGCAAACGTGGAAACAAAATTGATGTGGAATATTTCTTTGATTATTACGGCTCAAAGGGCTGGCAGGTCGGCAAAAATCCTATGACCGACTGGAAAGCCGCTATAAGAAATTGGGAAAGGAGAGAAAACAATGACGGAAATAAAAAATCTGATGCCTCAGAACCTGACGGACTGTACGTTGGAATTATCTGACCATGAATACGAGCAGAAGCGGTGTGATGAATACAATTCCTTACAGGGAAAGAATTTCGATAACTCCGTTTTTTTCGAGGTCTGCGATTGTCCGATATGCAAAAACAAGCTTTATATCGCATTTGTCAATGATTATGATGAATTTTCTCTCCGTGAATGTGAATGTAAAATCAAACGAAAAGCATTGGTGAATATCCGAAAAAGCGGTCTTACCGAGGAACTCCGCCGAAAAACTTTTGATACATATATCGCCGCTGAAAAATGGCAGGAAAATTCAAGGAATATCGCCGCTGAATATCTTAACAGCGGCTCGGACAGCTGGCTTTTTGCAGGAGGTCAGAGCGGCAGCGGAAAAACTCATATTTGCACCGCAATATGCAACAAACTGCTTAATCAGGGCAAATCTGTAAGATATATTCTGTGGAGAGAACTTTCAAGAAAACTCTCTGCAAACAGATTTTCAGACGATTATGAGGAAATTATCAGCGATATTATGCAGTATGATGCGATATATATTGACGATTTTCTCAAATCGGCAAAGCCTGTAAATGAAATTGACTTTGCGTTTGAGCTGATAAACTCTGCTTATACCCGAAGAAAAAGAGTTATTATTTCAAGCGAGCTTCTTCTCAGCGATATTTACAAGATTGACAGTGCCGTTGCAGGACGTATCAAGGAATTATCAGGAGATTTTATTATTCAGATACCCAAAAACCCCGACAGAAATTACAGACTGAAAATATAACCGCTGTATTTGACGGCTGACAGGCTCACTGTGGCATTTTTAAAGATTTATAATGAATTTACCCTGTTGAATTAAACGTGCCTTAAAACGGCTGTAAAACAGCTTACAGGCTGTGTTGAAAAATCAAAACGCAAAATGGAGGAAAATATGATTGATTATGAAAAAATAAAATCTGTAAATTACAGACAGATTAAAATTATGAAACATACGATAGGATTTAAGGGCGATAAAGTAAAAGGCAGAATATACCGCCAGTTTGAGCCTGTACGCAATTATTATAATGCAGGAAAATCAGATATAACCTACATAAATTCGCTCGTTAAAATGGGGCTTATGAAGGAATACAGACCAGATTACTTTGAATTAACAGAGGACGGCAGAAAGTTTCTGAGTATGGTTTTAGATGTCAAAATTCTGCCCGAAACGGATTAGGAGTTAATAAAATGAGAGAAATTTTATTCAGAGGGAAAAGAAAAAGCAACGGCAAATGGATAGAGGGATATGTTTTCAAGCAGTTTGTAAGTATCAAAGACGAATATTACATCAGATATGGTGATACAGATTATTTAGTTATCCCTGAAACAGTCGGACAGTACACAGGCTTGACCGACAAGAACAGAAACAAGATTTTTGAGGGGGATATAGTCGAGCTTCATTTCTCCGGTGCAAGAGGAGTTGTAATATTTGACAAATACTGCTTTATCATTGAGGTTCACGCTTTCGGAGGAATGGAACGCAATATAATCGGAGAGTATGATAAAGATGTTCTTGAAGTCATCGGCAATGTTCATGATAACCCGGAGCTTTTGAAAGGAGAATGAAAATGGCAGAATACATAAACAAGACAACAGCATATGAAGTACTGAAAAAGATGGAAGAAGAACATAATTTGAGTTTTAGCAAGGAAGCATATAATAAAGCGGCTATTATGATAAGTACTATGCCAACAGAAGACGTTCAGCCTGTCAAGCATGGAAAATGGATTGCTATTAACAATTCAAGTAAAAAATACTGTTCAGAATGTGGTGTTGAATTCAAAATATTAGCATATGAGATAAACGATTATAGATTCTGCCCATACTGCGGAGCGAAAATGGACAAAAAGGAAGCAACATACATAAAGGATATTTTTATGACGAGGTGATTAAAATGACCGAAGAACAGAAGAAAAAAATTGAATTTCTCAACAGGGCATATTATATCAAAAAGAAAATAGATGCCTTGAATGAAGTCAGAAAAAGAAACAGGCTTAATACTTCAGTAAATTATAAATCAGATGGCACTCAGCATAAGGGCGGATATAACAGAGAGGAAATGCGTATGATGAAGATACTGGAGCTTGATGAGAAAATATCCGCTGAAACCGATAAGCTGAATAAAACGCTGAATGAGATTTATGATGTAATATCAACTGTTGATGATATGGAACTCAATACTCTGCTTACATACAGATGTTTTCTTTTCTTTACAATTGACGAAATTGCTGAGAAAATGCATTATGATGAAAAGACTATCCGCAGAAAACTTATAAAGGCACTTGATAAAATTGCCCTGTAATGTCCGCTTTATTCTGTGCTATAATATAAAATAGAAAAGCAACGGGGACAACAAAGCTTTTGCCTCTGCTATGCGGAGGCTTTCCTTTCCCGTAATTTTAATAATCATCAAAAGACTGTCAGGAATGGCGGTCTTTTTGTTTTGGAAAAAATATATTTTAACTATGCGGTCGAGCCGTAAGATAAAATTTATAAGCAAACAAAGCAACGAAACTAAAAGTTTTTGCCAAGCTTTTTTCAAAAAGCGGGAAAGGAGGTGTTCCTCATCGCAAAATTAACCGAAAAGCAAAAGCGTTTCTGTGAGGAATACCTCATAGACCTCAACGGAACAAGGGCATATATGGCTGCATACAGCTGTAAAAAAGAAGATACAGCAAGGGTAAACGCAAGCCGTATGCTAACAAATGCTAACATTCAGGATTATATATCCGAACTGATGAAACAGCAGTCGGAACGCACCGGCATTACCGCTGATAAGGTGTTGACCGAACTTGAAAAAGTCGCATTTGCCGATACGGAAATATCAGGGAAAGAGAAAATCAAGGCTCTTGAACTGCTCGGAAAGCATCTCGGAATGTTCAGCGAAAAAGTAGACATTGAAGCGGATATAGGAGTGCAGATAATTGATGATATCCCGAAAACTGACTGATATAATTGCTCCTGCATTTTACAATGTTCATAACGATATAAAAAAAGGGCTGCATACTTATTACGACCTTTACGGAGGCAGAGGAAGCACAAAATCCTCGTTTATATCTGCTGAAATTGTAAAAGGCATGATGGAGGATAAACAAGCAAATGCTGTTATATACCGCAAAGTCGGTGATACTCTCAGAACATCGGTATATGAGCAGATTATATGGGCGATTGATGCACTTGGAGTAAATAAATACTGGAACTGCACCGTTTCGCCTTTGCAATGTACATACATACCGACAGGACAGAAAATAATTTTCAAGGGACTGGATAAAGCCAAGAAATCAAAATCAATAAAATTAAGCAAAGGGTATTTCAAATTTCTTTGGTTTGAGGAGCTTGACGAATTTGCAGGGATTGAAGAAATACGCTCTGTTCAGCAGTCTGTCCTTAGAGGCGGTGAAAAATATATAGTTTTCAAGTCATTCAATCCGCCGATAACCGCAAACAGCTGGGCAAATCAATATGTTTCAACTCCCCGTGAGGATTCTTTGAGGCATCACAGCACATACCTTGAAGTACCTCATGACTGGCTCGGAGAATTATTCATAAGTGATGCTGAATATCTGAAAAAAACAAACACAAGAGCATATGAGCATGAATATCTTGGAAAGGCTGTCGGAACAGGCGGAAATGTATTTGAATTCCTTGAAATCCGTACTATTTCTGATGATGAGAGTAAAAATTTTGACAGGATATATCAGGGTGTTGACTGGGGATTTTATCCTGACCCTTTCGCATTTATCAGATGTTATTACAATCATAATCAGAATAAAGTCTATCTGATTGATGAATATGGAGCAAACAAGCAGTCAAATGCTGTGACAGCTGAGAAAATAAAAAAGCTTGGATATAATGATTTTCAGATAATGTGCGACAGTGCAGAGCCTAAAAGCGTTACAGATTACAGAGATTACGGACTTAATGCAAGAGGTGTTTCAAAGCCGGCAGGAAGTGTTGAATACTCGCACAAATGGCTTCAGTCAAAAACAATAGTTATTGACCCAATGAGAACACCAAAGGCTTATAAGGAAATTGTAGAATATGAATATGAACGAAATAAGAATGGTGAAATAATCAGCGGATATCCTGACAGAAACAATCATTTTATTGATGCGTTGAGATATGCGTTATCGCCATTATGGAGCAAGAGAGGAAGATAAAATGAAAATCATTGATTTTTTAAAGGGGGTGTATTACAGAATGTTTCCTGTTTCGGATATAGAAAAAGCTTTTAACATTGAAATACTGACAGATTCAGAAATGTTCAATGCTATTGCACAAGCTGAACAGATATACAGGAATCCGCCGTGGATACCGCATATAAAAACAGTCGGTATGCAGCGGATTGTACCAAGCGAAACCGCAAGGCTTGCAGCACTTGAACTTTCCATATCAGTTTCAGGTTCTGAAAGAGCTGACTGGATTAATCAGCAAGTACAGAAATTCAGAAAAAATCTCAGGCATAACATTGAATATGGTTTAGCGTTTGGCGGTATGACATTCAAGCCAAATGGAAATGGCGTTGACTATATTCCTCCCAGCAGATTTCTTCCGACAGAAACAGATGGAAACGGCAACATTACAGGTGCTGTCTTTCTGGATTTTATTCAGCGGAATGATGCAATTTATACTAAAGCTGAATATCATCATTTCAAAAACAATGAGTACATAATCGAAAACAAGGCATTTGAGAGCAACAGCAAATCAATTCTTGGTATGCCTGTACCGCTTGCAAAAATTTCTGAATGGTCAGGTATTGCACCTGAATTAAGAATACAAGGGCTTATCCAGCCGTTATTCAGCTATTTCAGACCGCCGAATGCTAATAATATAAGCATTGCTTCACCTCTTGGCATGGCAATTACAGCAGATGCATATCAGCAGATTTATGACCTTGATGTTGCATATACAAGATATGCTGATGAAATTGATGACAGTCAGAAGGTAACTATTGTTGATGACAGTGTACTGACTGATATTGACGGAAAGCGATTGGCTGAAATTCCACGATATATGCTCGGACTGAAATTCAATGGTCTTGATGATGTTATAAAGGAAATAAATCCGACACTTCAAAGCTCAGCGAGAATTGAGGGAATTAATCATTATCTTTCAATAATATCCATGAAATGCGGATTTTCGGACGGATATTTTGTATTCAATCAGAAAACAGGTACAATTGCAACGGCAACACAGGTTGAAGCAGACCAGCAAAGAACCGTGCAGTTGATAGCAGATGTAAGGGAACAGCTGAAAAAAGCAGTTGACGGTCTTATATATGCGATTGACAAGTATGCCGACTTATACAGCCTTGCACCTGCAGGAAAATATAAGACTGAATATTATTTCAAGGATATAACACAATCATTTGAAGCAGACAGACTGCGTTTCTATAATCTTGCTATGGCTAACAAGTATCCATGGCAGATGTATTACACCAAATATGAGGGATACAGTGAACAGGAGGCAAAAAAGATAATTGAAATGATAAAGTCTGAAAATCCTGAACCGGAACTGTTTTCAGGTGATTAATAATGCTGCCGCCTAATTATTTGTATAATGTTTCAGACAGGATTGTTGAAATATATGAGGAGCTGAATCGGTTTGCAGTCAATGACATTTGCAGACGAATTGTTGCAGCTGACTGGCAGATGACATCTACCGCCAAACATCAAATCAGAAAAATGCAGCTTGCAGGACAGCATATACAGCAAATACAGGAATGGATTGCAAGTATAACAGAACGGTCTGAAAATGAAGTAAAAGCACTGTTTGAAACAAGTGCAATAAGGTCATTGCAGTACAGTCAGGCATTATATGAGAAATCAGGGCTGAAAATAACAGGACTGCTTGGTTCTCCGCAGATGATACAGATTTTGCAGGCAGGATATGCTCAGACCAACGGACTGCTTAAAAATTTCACTCAGACTACTGCGGAAGCTTCGCAAAGGCTCTTGCTTGAAACACTGGACAGAGTATTCATGCAGGTTGTAACGGGGCAGAGAGATTATATTTCAGCAATTGAAAAGGCTGTGGATACAGTTTCAGCAAACGGCATATGGATAACATATCCGACAGGTGCAAGGAGCAGTATAGAAAACGGTGTAAGACGTGCGGTTGTAACAGGAATTAATCAGACCTGCGGAAAACTTGAAATTCAGAGAGTTACTGAAACAGGTTCAGATTTGGTCGTGACATCTCAGCACTTTGGTGCAAGACCATCTCACGCTGAATGGCAGGGCGAAATATTCAGTCTTAGCGGAAAGGACAAGCGTTACAGGGAATTTTATTCCGCTACCGGATATGGCACAGGAGATGGCTTATGCGGCTGGAACTGCCGTCATAGTTTCGGAGCATTTGTAGAAGGCATTTCAAAAATCCCTGAAAAAATCAATACCGAAAAAAGCAATGAAATTTATTATAAGCAACAGAAACAGCGTGCTTTGGAACGCAGAATAAGAGGCAGTAAAAGGCGATTGCAGGGCTTGCAGTCGGCTATTGAAAATACTGCTGATAATGTACTTAAACAGCGTTTACAGCCTTTATATCAGCGTGAAGCCGTAAAACTGAAAAATGCTGAAAAAAATTATAAAAAATACTGTTCTGACAATAAATTACGCACTCAGAATGAGCGTTTGCAGATTGCTGACTGGTCACATTCACAGGCTATGAAAGCCGTTTATGCAAGCAAAAATTCCTTGACTTCCGTTTCAAATGGTGGTAAAATGAAAATGGATAATATATCAGTCAGAAAGTGGTATCATAACCATATTCATAATATACCAAATGAAATAGAGCAATCATTATCCATTGAAGAAAAGGCAAAATCAGCCTTTGAGCTTAGAAACAAGTATCGAATAATGGCTCGTGAGATGATGGCAGATATTGAAACAAGAAAAGAACTTGATAAAAGACGTCCCAACAAAACATTTGAAGAACTTTTAACAGATAAAATGAAAAGAAAAAATATGACGAGAGAAGAAGCAATTCAGGATATTTACGATACTGCGGTAAAAAGCAATCCTGATGTAGATAAAGAGTTAGGCTTGTGAGGTGAAAATTATGTTTGATTATAATATTTATAATGAAAACAGTGTAGAAAAATTTAAACAAGCTTGTGGTAAAATTTCTAAAACATTTCCCAATTTAAAAAAAGAAGATGTTTTAATTGATGTTGATGGTACAACAATTCAAGTTTTTTCTAAAGGCAATGAAAAAATAACAGTATTCAATGATTATGATGTTGGTGCTGTTTATGTTGAATCAGATATTGATTTAAATGCAATTTTTTAAATATCTTCAAAGCACTCTGAAAAGGGTGCTTTTATTATGCCTTGAAAGGTGGTGAGAGAATGGATTTCGGAAAAGCAATAGAAGCTCTGAAAAGCGGAAAGAGAGTAAAAAGAGCAGGTTGGAATGGAAAGAATCAGTATATTGAACTTGCGACAAATATCTCTTATAAAAACACAAACGGCGAAATTATCAACTGTGAGCATGAAGCTATAGGAAACAACGCACTCGCATTTGTAGGAACAAGCGGTGTTCAGATGGGGTGGCTTGCTTCACAGGCGGATATGCTTGCAGAGGATTGGTTAATAATTGGATAATGATTGGTTAATCATTGGATAAGCACCATTAGGGTGCTATTTTTATACCCATTTTTAAGGAGGCAAAGCAATGGAAGAAAAGGTAAAAAAGGAACTGCTTAAAGAAATGAAAACAACAGACCTTATAAAAGAACTTGCAAAACGTCAGTGCGAACATTTTTATTTGTGTGTTGATGCTGACAACTCGTATGTAGAAATGAAACTTGATTTAAGTTTTTCAGAAGCTGCTCAATTTATAATTAATTAGGAGGTAAAAACAATGGCAGAAGAAACAAACAATCAGCAGGTCCAGAACGAGCCTGCAAATCAGCCCGAACCAAAGGCAGAACCTGCAAAGGCAAAAACCTATTCCGAGGCGGAATACAACGCTCTTAAATCTCAGCTTGATGAAGCAATGAAAACCATTCAGTCATATAAGGATATGGATATTGACGGCATTAAAAAATCCGTTGAGGACTATAAGCTGAAATGGAAGCAGTCCGAGGCTGACAGAAAAGCATTTGAATACAAAACACAGATTGGAGCATATGTCAGAAATCTTAACCTGATTGATGACATATACGAGGAAAAGCTTATTTCCCTTATAGCTGAAAAATCATTGCAGTTTGACGGCGACAAGCTTATCGGCGGTGATGATATTGTAAAAGGCTTTAAGGAAAAATATCCTCATGCTTTCAGGTCTGAACCTGATTCAAATACCCCGATTGCTAAATTTACCGCACCAATGAATACAAAAAATGTAAACATTACAGCGGAAGATTTCAGAAAAATGGGAATTGGCGAACGCATAAAAATTAAAGCTGCCAATCCCGAACTTTATAAGCAGTTTACATCAAAATAAGAAAGGAAGATGAATAATGCGTACAGGCACATTTGGAGGTTTTTCATTCGACCCCGAAGTTTTTTCTGACTATATGACAGAACAGCCCACATGGAAAAATGCAATAATTCAGAGTGGTATTCTCGCAGATGACCCAACAATCTTACAGCTTATCGGCACTAAAGGAAATGTAGGCACCATGCCTTTTTACAGCCCTATTGATATAGCCGACAATGCACCGCTTAACAATGACGGCATGACAGATAACACACCTGTGGAAATCAGCGGCGGAAAGCAGACATTTATGCTTATTCAGAGAATGAAAGCATGGAAGTCAAAAGATTTTACAAAGGAACTCACAGGGGCTGACCCTATGACACACGTCAGCAACAGCATTGCAAATTATTATCAGCAGGTATGGCAGGAAATTCTTATGTCTGAAATTTATGCTGTAATGGGAATTTCAGCAATGTCAAGCCATGTTGTCGATATTACAAGCAGCGATTCCGGAGTTTCAGAGGACAATAAGGCAACACCTGAAACTTTGATTTACCTTAAACAGAGGGCAAACGGCGATAAAGCCGAAGATGGTAATCTTCTCATCATGAATTCCATGATACTTGCCAGATATTCAGCACTCGGACTTGTTGAATATGACAAGTATACTATTCCGAACTCTGTCGGTTCAGCAAGTCAGTCAAGAATAACAAGTATCGGCAATGACATTGTCATATGTGATGACAGGGGAACTGTTGACCTTACAGGCGATATTCCTGTATATCGTACATATATTGTCGGAAAAGGAGCTTTTCTTACAGCTGATAAAACACTTGAAAAGCCTTATTATACTGATTATGACCCTGAAACTTCCGCAGGTATTGAGAAAATCTATACAAAGCAGTCCAAGGTTCTGCACCCCAATGGCTTCAGCTTTGCCGCAGATAATGTTTCAGGTGAATCACCATCACTTGCTGAACTTTCCAATTCTTCAAACTGGTCGCTTAAATATGACCCGAAAAATATAAGAATTGCAATGCTTAAAACAAATGGTTAAAAGGTGATGCCATGGCTTATGCTGACTATCAGTTTTACACTGAATCCTTTTATGGAAATTCTGTAAAATCCGAGGATTTTTCACGGCTTGCAGAACGTGCTTCAGAAATAATTGACAGCATGACATATTATCGCATTAACAATGATTTTATCAGCCGGCATGACACGCTTGTAAAAAAAGCGTGCTGTGCTGTTGCTGAATTTCTGAATAATGTTGAAACAGTTCAGAGGTCAATAACAAGCGATAATAAAATTGTCATTTCTGAAAGTGCAGGAAATATATCTCAGACATATGCCAATCCGACAGCGGCATATGCTGAATATCTGACAGATGAAAACAAAAAGAATTCTGAGATATATGAGATAATAAGAAAATATCTGTCCCATACAGGTATTCTTAATCGTTCAGCTGATGTTGTTTACAGGAGATGATATGCAATGTTCAGTAATACCGTAACAGTCTACAATGCAGTAGAATCGGGATATGAAACAATCTATATTCCTAAAGTGCTTGAAAACGTAGAATTGCAGATTAACAATGCAGCAGTATCATCAAAGACTTCTCAGAATTCTGAAAATAAAGCAACACTTTTCATCAAGCCGAGGAGTGATTATCTTCCGCCAAAGGTTTGGAGAGAATCAGAAAATAAAACTGATTTCTTTACATTGGATATTGGTGATTTTTTTGTTGAGGGTGCTGTAAATTCGGATTATCAGGAAATTAAGAAAAGCGGTGAAAATGTATATAAGATTACAGGAATTATGCCTGTAATATCTTCCAATCTTTCACACTGGGAGGTGGTGGGAGCATGAAAAATGTATCTGTAAAGTTAGATGTTTCAGGACTGAATGACAATCTGAAAAAAGCTCAGAGATGGCTTGATGAGGAAGTTTTTCTGAATACTGAGGAATATCTTCCGTTCAGACAGGGAATTATGCACAAAGTATCAAAAATCAGTAATGTTTATGGTTCAGGACTTGTTATATACGGCAATGCAAGTGTTCCGTATGCAAGATATTTGTATTGCGGTAAGGTAATGGTCGGCAAAGCACCTAAAAAGGTAACTGATAAACCGCTTACATATGATAAGACAGCACATCATCTTGCAGGCTCTCACTGGTTTGAACGTTCCAAAGCCGTAAATAAAAATCACTGGATACAGGGTGTCAAAAAGATTATCGGGGGAAAAAGATGACAGATAAAAACGTTCAGGGCATTGATATTTCGGAACAGGATTTAATCAGCCGTGTTATGCTTGATTTAATCAATTCATGTCCGTATATTCCCGGCGGATTTACAGTACAGTACGGACAGCTTGCAGAAAGCGAATGTATGGCACTGATTGCAGTCCCCGGTGCTGTAAAGCTTAAAGAGTATATCACAGGTTCATATCTGGCACAGTTTCCCACAGCCTTGTATTATCGTTCATATCCGAAGGATACGCTTCAAAGGCTTAATGCTCAGAAAATTATTGATAATACAGGTCAGTGGCTTGAAAATGCTGAATATCCTGCCATAGACGGCAACAGGACAATTCAGAAAATATACCGTGCATCATCATCTGAAATTGCTTATCGTGGCGATAACGGCATTGAGGACTGGCAGATACTTATAACACTTGAATATAAATTTCAGAAATAAAACAGGAGGTAAAATATGTTAAAGAGAAATACGCTTTTAACTTATGTTGATACATCACAGACTGTATCAGAAAAAAGTCAGGAAGGTGCAAAATGGGCATTGCTTGGCGAGGGAATTGAAGAACTTACCCAGTCATACAATTCCGAAACTGAAACAAAGCACTTTATTCATCAGTCAAGCGGTACAACTCAGATTAAATCATATGCACCGACCATTGATATTTCACAGGAAGCAATTGTATCAGATGAAGCTTACAAATTTTTTGATGAGAAAATACGCCGTCCCCGTGCAATAGGAGCAGATGCAGAAACATATATCGTCAACGTTGAAGGTGTATATGACGGAAAGCTTATAACAGGCACTTCATTCCCTGCCGAACTTCAGAAAGTTTCAATCAGTATCAATGATAACGGCGGCTCAGCCGAAGATGGCATTACACTCGGATATGCTCTCAATTACAAAGGAGATGCTGTATGGGGCACATGGGACGCAACTACAAAAACATGGTCAGATACACCATTTACAGCGGAATAACACAATTAAACCGCCTTGTATATCCTGATATAATCCCCTTAGAGTAGACACTCGAAAAAACAAAAATTCGAGACTACAC
>JBJEQS010000149.1:0-2802 GCA_051881875.1 Oscillospiraceae bacterium | reverse complement strand
TTCTTTTACATCAGTCTGAAGTGATGCAAAATCCTTGTAAATATCCCTGTGAAATTTCAGACGATAAAGGCGAGGCACTGCTGCACTCGCCTTGAAAGGTACTTCTATACCGTCAATTGTAATATTTTTCTTTATAGCCATAGTTTCAATTCCCCTTATGAAGTTTTTGCAGTTGTGGTTTTAGGTGCTGTGAATGTCGGAATATACACAGACTTGTACCAGTTGCTGTATGTGGTTTCGTCAGTGCTTTCACAGGTTTTGGATTTCACAAGTCCGTCAGGGAGTGCAGATGCCTTGAGAGAAAGTGTTTCTGTCTTGACTTCCGTGCTTTCCTCTGTTGTTGAACTTTCTGCTTTTGGTCTGCTTGCAGTACAGCAGTACATAACGTGCCTGATATGGTTCTTGTCGCCATTAAACTCAAACAGCAGTGCAAACTGCTGCGGCTCAGCATTGTTCTTTTCTACGAGTACACCTTTTGTATCAAGCATTTCTCCAAGAATATCAGTTGCAAATTCAGTGGGAATGAGAGCAATTTCAAGGTCGCCTGTGTAACCTGCATTGTTGTTGATGACATAGTAAACACTGTTGTCTGCATAGAAATTCTCATTTTCTCCATTGGCATCAATTGAGAGCGATACAGCCCCCGGAATTCTTACGGGAGCTGCAAATGCAGGCACACCATCATCGCTCCAGCCTGTAATCTTTGCATAATGCACTTTGTTAAGACCAAACTTAACCTTGTTCTTTTTATTTGCCATAATTTAAACCTCCATTTCGTATAGCACCTCATAGAGTTTTTCCGACTCTATCCACACTTCTGATTTCGTATAATAAATCTTGTGACGTTTAAGAACCTGTTCTATCTGTGATTCAAGTTCAGGATTCTTAATGTCTGTATAGAGTTCAATATCCAACTTTTTAAAGCTGAAATACATATAATTGTCAGCTGAAAATGTATTCTCACCGAGAGAAAGGAATATCAGAAATGGAGGATTCGGACTTTCACCCTCTGCAAAATGATGATAGGCGAAAGGCAGTCCCATTTCTTCCATCATTTCGTTAATCTGCTCATAAGTCATGATAATGCCTCCTCGATTAGTTTTTCAAGCATCTGCACACCGTTTTCCTCGGCAGGAGCAATATGCGGTCTGCCTGACACTCTGCCACCGCCACGCTTGGCGTGTCCTTTCTCCAGGAGATGTGCAAGTCTGTATCTGTTTTTGGAATGTACAGTCATTTCAAGTGAATGGCTGTTTTCCTTTGTCTTTTTGGCAGTCCAGCTTTTTGCATATGTTCCTGTTTTTTCAGGAGCATTTGCTGATATTTCTTTTTTTACAGCAGTGGCAGTTTTACGGACAGCCTTTTTCATTTCTGTATCTGCAAGGTCGGCATATTCTGTCAGACCTTTCATTATTTCTGATGCCATATCATCAATGTCAGTCATACTGAACCCCCGCCTCTCTGATTTCACAGCTTATAGTCATATATCCGTTATGCTCATAATCAGGCTTTACTGAAATTATGTTATATATTTGACCACGGAACAGAATTCTGTGAGTGGTTGAATTGATAAAAAGCAGATATGAACTCTGACGGACAGTAAATGTCACTGTTCTGACTTCTTTTGTTATGCCGTTTTCAGCCGTTTCAGAAGAACTCTGCAGATTTTTAACCACAGCCATTGACCATATAGAACAGAGTTCTTCCCATTTTGTTGTATGGTTGCCGATTTCATCTTTAACCGTCCTGTGTTCAAGCAATGTAATCCTTTGATTGAGTTTTGCAAATTCCATCAGATAACACCTTCTCTCTGTGCAAAAAGAATAGAACGTAAATTTAATGTCAGCTTTTTATAATCGGGATTACTTCGGTTTTCATAAAGATACCCAAGTGCGAACAGAACAGCCGTCCGCACAGTATCTTCATTCACAGAAAAATCATCTTCACTCATTCTGCCAACGTCCATAACAAGCTGTTTTGATGTGGAGAGCAGATTTTGAATCAGCTTGTCGTCCTCATCATAATCCACTCTCAGATAATTTTTCGCTTCTTTCAGCGTTATCATTTACATCACGCTTTCTTGATTGAAAGTGTCTTTACAGCTTCGGGAAGAATCAGCTTTCCGTCAAGTCGCTGACTTGCAAGAAATCCTACCTGTCCTGTCATTGCAAAGAGTTCATTGAGCCTTTTGAAAGAGCGTCCTTGTCTGTCAGCAATCCAGTAATACTTGAAATCACCGAAAGCCATACACTTATTGCCCGCCTTGAGTTCAGGCACATAGCTTGAAGTCTTGTAAGGTCGGTTAAGGATTGTATCGGGAACACCTGCCTGAACAGACGGATTCCAGATGTAATTGCCTGTATTATCCTTAAGTTTGCGGAGAGCCTTGACAGTTGAGTCGTTGAGAACCCATACAGCCTTTTTGCGATATGGACTTCTGAGAGAATAGAAAAGCTCCATAACATCATCAAAGGTAATTGAAGCAGACGCAGCTGTTACTCCGTCCTCTGCACCGCCTGTGGCATTGAATATACCGGTAGGCTTGCCCTTTCCGTCACCAACAAAGAATGCCTCTTCTTCCTTTGCACCGATTCTTCTTGCAAATTCACGGGCAATATATGACGGCAGGTCAAATACAGAATCATTCAACAATTCTTCTGAAATCTTGATTGCAGTACCAAGTTTGAATGCAGAAAGTGATGCCTGACCGAATGTATCATCGGAGAGAGTATACTGCTGTTCCTCGTCCATCCATACGGCTTCGCCCTTTGATGTTACAATTGGAATCTTGCGGTCGCCGTT
>JBJEQS010000148.1:0-2810 GCA_051881875.1 Oscillospiraceae bacterium | reverse complement strand
CCGCTTGAAAAAGCTTGACCAAAACTTTTATTTTTGGTTATCGAACTCACGTTATCAAACTAAATCTGAAAGCAAAAGTTTGTGCGAACGCAGTTCGCAGAACAGTAACAATCAAATTTCAATCAAACTACAAGGGGCGACCATTGGTCGCCCCTGCAAGATAAATCTGTCAAATCAGCATAAAAAATCCCTGCTCTTGAAAGAACAGGGATTTAAAATAACTTATTAAGTAACCGAATAAGCGAATAAATTACTTGATTTCGATTGTAGCACCAGCTGCTTCAAGCTTAGTCTTGAGTTCTTCAGCTTCTGCCTTTGAAGCACCTTCCTTAACAGCCTTTGGAAGAGCTTCAACGAATTCCTTGGATTCCTTAAGACCAAGACCCATAACTTCCTTGATAGCCTTGATAACGTTCATCTTGCCATCGCCGAATGAAGTCATAACAACGTCAAATTCTGTCTTTTCAGCTGCACCACCAGCTGCTGCACCAGCTGCCGGAGCTGCTGCTACTGCTGCTGTTACACCAAATTCTTCCTGAATAGCCTCAACGAGTTCAGCGAGTTCGAGAACTGAGAGAGCCTTAACGTCTTCAACGAATTTTAAAATCTTTTCTGAAGCCATGATAATATTCTCCTTTAATTATTATAAATTTCAAATTTTAAGTTTCAGGCAGCGATATGCCTGATAGTAATTATGCTGCTGTAATTAAGCAACATCTTCTGATTTGCTGTCTGCAACAGCCTTGATGATAGCTGCGAGCTTCTGCATAGGACCCTGAAGTGAACCAACGAGCTGTGAGAGAAGCACATCCTTTGAAGGAATCTTTGAAAGAGCGATAACGCCTGCTTCATCATAGATTTCACCATCAATAAATCCAGCCTTGAGGTTGAATTTATCATCATTTTCGCTTGCAAATTTACCGAGTATTCTTGCAGGAGCAGTCTGGTCTTCTGATGAGAGAGCGATAGCTGTTGTACCTTCAAGATAACCGTCAAGACCTTCGATGCCTGCATTTTTAAGAGCAAAACGGAGCATTGAGTTCTTTTCTACTGAGTAGTGAACACCTGCTTCACGAAGTTCCTTTCTGAGTTTTGTATCTTCTTCAACAGTGATACCTCTGTAGTCAACGATAACACCTGCACATGAACCCTTGATGAGTTCAGTAAGCTGTTCAACTTTAGCTTTTTTAGCCTCTAAAACCTTTTCACTTGGCATTTTATTTCACCTCCGAAAAAAAGATATTATCGTATTAAAAGCATAAAAACCTTTCCCGAAAACTCGAAAAAGGCTACAAAGTCATATAAACAAGACAATGCACATTCCTCGGCCGGACTTACGGGAAAACCACCGGCTGTCTTTAGAATACGATTTCTGCTGTTATATTCCACACAGCTTTTACATTATATCATATAAAACTGAAGTTGTCAATAGCGAATTTATAAAAATATCAGACATTTTCTGAAAATGTGTTGAATAACTTTTTTATGCGTGAAAAATCTATGTAAATTTTATGGCGATAATTTTACGTTAATGATATATTTACTATGTTTATTTTAAAAATTATCGTGTATTTACAACAAGGTATTGACAAAAATAAAAAAATATTATACAATATAATTATGTAATTTTTACATGACTATATATGGGTAAAAAAATATGGGAAAGTAGAGTGCTATGAACGGTTATATTGACTTTAATTCCGAAATTCTGGCAAATCCTGAAAATGAAGAAAAATTTATTCAGAAAGCTGAGGAAATACTTACTATTTTACAGGCAGCCAAGATAAAAACAGTTGTTTCAACTACAAAGTTTGAAGCTTCTGATGATATTGACAACTATCTTTCAAACAGACAGCTGGCATACGATATTCTTCAGAAAAATTTAGGTGATAAGGGGTATCCTAAAATTCTGCTCGGTTCAGAAGTTGTTTTCAGTAAAGGCGTTATTGATATTGAAGAAATAAATCATCTCTGTATAGCTGATACAAGATATATAATGATGTCACTTCCGGAAGAATATTCTGATGAACTTTTTACAGATATTCAGAAACTTATCATTTCCAGAAATATTTATCCTGTTGTTGCTTGCATAGAAAAGTATGTGGATAAATATTCCATTGAACAAATCAAAAAACTTGCATCACTAGGAATGCTTATGCAGGTAAGCTGTCAGTCTATTGTAAACAGAACCACCAGAAGACTTGCCCTTGATTTGCTTAATAAAGGTATTGCTCAGATTATCGGTTCTGATGATAACCTGATTAAGAAGTCCGATGAACGTACAGCTGCTGAGGTTGTTATGGATGTTCTCAACAAGGATATTACAACCAATATTATGGACGTTGCAAAACCGTCACCGCAATATGCTGATGCAGTCCGTATCATGCGTTATAATCTGCCTATCGGAAAATACAAGCAGATTAAGAATAATGCAGGTATGGTTATTTCAAATGCAACACTGAAAGATATTCTTATTTCAGATACTTAAAATTAATCTCCGTACATATTATGTGTGCGGAGATTTTTTATTTAACGCAAATTCGACAGGCTTATTTAACGTGAGTTCGATAACCAAAAACAAAAGTTTTGGTCAAGTTTTTGCGGCAAGGTGCCGCCTCCGGTGTTTAGTCAATATTTTTCTTTGTGGCAGTCAGTTATATTCGACTTACCTTGTATATAACCGTAGTGTCAGCATAAAAACTTCGCCTTATAAAAATTTTCGGGTAGGTATAAACAGAACCAACAAAACAAAATCCGAAACCAAAAGTTTTTTGCCCAGCTTTTTTTCAAAAAAGCTGGTCGCTCGAATG
>JBJEQS010000147.1:0-2811 GCA_051881875.1 Oscillospiraceae bacterium | reverse complement strand
TATAACGGGCGACCATTGGTCGCCCCTACAAAAATAATCCATCGAACTCACGTTACTTACCTTGCAGATAACTATAAATCAGCAAAAAAATTTCACCTTATAAAAATTTTCGGGTAGGTAAAAAATGTACCAATAAAGCTAAAGGCGAAACCAAAAGTTTTTGCCCAGCTTTTTTCAAAAAGCTGGCGGCGAGTCGCCGCCTCCGTTTCGTAGCAAGCCGATTTCATCGGCTTAGTTCTAACGTTCACTTTATTTACTGGCTCGACCGCATTGGTCAAATTAATCTTATCCAAGCGGTCGAGCCATAAGATAAAATATTCGAAGTAAGCAAATCAACGAAAATAAAAGTTTTGGCGGCTAAAAGCCGCCTGATGTGCTGAACCTGTATTAACAGGTATTATTTATGACTGGAGAGAAAATCATCAATGAGAGTTCTTATAGCAGGCGGCGGTACAGGAGGACATATAAATCCTGCACTTGCCATAGCATCAATAATAAGCGAGCATGAGCCGGATGCGGAGTTTCTTTTTGCCGGCACTCCAAACGGCATGGAGGCAAGGCTTATCCCTGAAGCAGGATATGCCTTTCAGACAATAAAGGTAAGCGGTTTTCAGAGAAAGATAACTATTGAAAATATCGGCAGAAACATAAAAGCCCTTGCATACCTTACAACAGCCGGTGCAAGAGCCAAAAAAATAATCAGCGATTTCAAGCCTGATATAGCAATAGGAACAGGCGGATATGTAAGCGGCCCTGTGCTTAAAAAAGCGGCTGATATGGGTATTCCGACAGCGATACATGAACAGAATGCATATCCGGGAGTTACAAACAAGATACTATCCAAAAAAGCTAAAATGCTCATGCTTACAGTAGAGGAAGCAATGGATTATTTTAATCCCGATACTCCTCATACAGTAACAGGACTCCCTGTAAGAGCCGGAATGCTGAAAAGAAACAAGGCAGAGGCAAGAAAAATACTCGGCTTTGATGACAGTATGTGCATACTTTCATTCGGCGGAAGCCTTGGGGCAGGCTGTATCAATGATACGATGTCAGAGGTAATCAAATGGCATACAAAGGAAGGACTTAAAATAAATCATATTCATGGATACGGCGGAATGGGAAAGGATACATTCCCGAAATTTCTTGAGGAAAACGGTATACCGGCAAAGAGTGACAGACTGAGAATTACAGAGTATATCAATGATATGGACATATGTCTTGCGGCGGCTGATTTGGTTATATGCCGTTCAGGAGCGTCAACCCTTGCAGAGCTTGAAGCAATGGGCAGAGGTTCAATACTTATACCATCGCCGATTGTTGCCGGAAATCATCAGTTCCATAATGCAAATGTTCTCGGAAAAGCCGGTGCGGCAGTTGTCATTGAACAGAAAAATGTTACAAATGAGCTTATGATTGAAAAGATAAAGCATTTCTATGAAAATCAGAATGAGCTTGCAGAAATGTCAGCCAATGCAAAGAAGCTTTATATAGAGGATACACCTGAAAGAATATGGGAAGTAATAAAGAATTTAAAGAAATAAATTTTTAGGAAGTGATGTTGTGGCAAGAAATATAGCGGTTAAGTGCAATCTATGCAACGGCGGAAAGAAAAGCAGCAAAGACTGGGGATTTAACGGGATATGCTCAAAGGATTTAATAGAATACAATATAAAAATATTAAACCGAAGTTCATGCAGTCATAAGGATACATTATGCAGAAAATACTATAACAACGAATTTTCCTATGATGAACTGCTGGAAAAATCCAAGACAGTATATGTATGCTATGAAAGTGAAATGCTTGATAAATGGGTTGCCCGAGCCGGCTGGGATACTAATAACAGGATAAAGCCGAGAACAATTTTAGATACGGGTATTAATAAGCTTGCGGTTTTAACTCTTGTCACACCTTACAGTGCAGAATCAGAAAGAAGAATTTTTGCGGTTTTTCTAATTGATGAATATTATAAGGGTGATGGAGTTAATGAGGAGGGCTATGTTTCCTGCAATTCGGAGTATAAGCTGTATTTCAACAGAGAAGAAGCAAATAAAATGAAATACTGGAATTTTTATGAAAATAAAGGTTCTGATGAGTGTAAATGGGGAAGCGGATTATTCAGATACCTTGATGATGAACAGGCGGCACAGATTCTTAAATGTGCTTATGAGGTTAAAAAGGGTACAGAAGATGAAAAGCTTTCATATGACTTCTTACAGCATTACTGCATGATACATAATATTGACATGAATAATATTTCAGAGCCGTCAGGTGCAAACATAAAAAAAGAAACAGGTTTTACAAAAATCTGAAAGGAATGGTAAATGAAAATGATAAAGCATATAGTGATGTTTAAATTAAAAGATGATTGTCCGAAGGAAAAAATCACAGCGGCAAGAGATATGGCACTTGCACTGAAAAATACAGTTCCGCAGATAAAATTCATAAATGTGGGGATAAATTCAGATGATGCACCGCAGGATAATTATACGATAGTTCTTGATGTGGATTTTGACAGCATTGATGACCTTAACGCATATCAGAAAAATCCTAATCATCTTGAATTCGGAAAATTCATAAAGGATTTGAGAACAGACAGAGCCTGCATTGACTACGAATATTAGCGGCACGGTGCCGCCTCCCATTTTTAGTCAATATTTTTCTTTATGGCAGTCAATTATATGCGACTTACACGGTTTTTGAATGAGTAAACAAATTATGAATAAATAATAACGTGAGTTCGACAGCTAAAAGAAAAAAGTTTTGGTCAAGCTTTTTCAAGCGGCAAGGTGCCGCCTCCACTTTTCAGT
>JBJEQS010000146.1:0-12252 GCA_051881875.1 Oscillospiraceae bacterium | reverse complement strand
GTCCGGCTTGTAAGCATTATTACAGGTGTATCAGAAATTTTACGCATTTCTTTCAAAATCTGTTCACCATTTACATTCGGCAGGTTAATGTCCATAAGCACAAGGTCTGAATTTATATTCTTTATCAAATCAACAGAATTTTCAAAATCAGTAAGCATTTCTGTCTGATAGCCTGCATTTATCAGCAATTCCGCAAGCTGCTCACGCAGCGTTACATCATCTTCAATAATAAATATCCTGCTCATTCTTTCTTTGTTCCTCCATTTTATCTTTATTATATTGCAATAATAATATCATATAAAAACTGATGTGTCAATTACTGTTGAAAGCTGTCATTTCATTGCAAAATATCCAAGCCGTCACATAAGGTAGATTTGTATTTTCCATAAAAAGTTAAACAGTAAGGTGTGCTTTTAAAATTTACACAATTGGCTGTTTTTATCAAATTTTTGCTTCAGTACCATGCAGTATTTTATTGAGAAATCAGCATATTTTTCATGCAGCATAAATCAAATACATCAAGCTTTCCGTCACTGCATAAGTCACCTGCATTCTTGTCAGCAAGAGTTGTATTCGGTACATTAAGAAGCCATTTCTTGAGAAGTAAAATATCCATAATATTAAATTTACCATCATTATTGACGTCACCATCAATTATATTTTCAGAAACGGCATATCCGTAAATTGCAAATTCGTTCAAATCACCGCCGCCTTTTACAATTTTCAATTTGTTTGTCGGTGTGGAATCGGCAATCATATCAATGGTTCTGCTCATATATCCACCCATATCACTGCTCCACAGTAAAACATCCGTATCTGCATCATAAACCGAGAATTTTCCTGTACCGAAAGTGTCATATATTCCAAATCCTGTTATATGGTAATAATTTTCTAAATCAACATAGCAGGTAATATCGGATTCAGTAACATTTGTTTCCGAAGATGAAAGTCCTGAAGTATCACCGTATATATATTTCGGCATTGTTTCCGATTCATCAAACATTCGATAAAACTGATTAAGTATTTTGTCAGATGGTTCTGCTGTCAGGTCACAGATTTCAGTATCATTATTTTCCGACAAGCAGATTGAAGAAGGTCTGATATAATAATCTTTTCCATTGACAATTGCTTTTTTATAGTCGGAATATGTAATGTAAACAGGTGTTTCAGTTACATCAATACTGAATCTGCCGTCTGCAATTTTCAGATTCTTCTCTGTTCCCTCAGCAAATTCAGATGGTTCTGTAAGATATATATAGTCAGCATCTTCCGCTGAAAATGAAACATTCTTTATGACTTTATCCTCATTTGTCGGTGACCATATACAGTCAATAAATTCCCCTGTAATGCTGTCTTTAAAACGATAAACAGAAATTCCGTCAGCAGATAAATCTTCATAAAAATCCGCATTTTCAAGAACAGATGTCATACATGAAAGATAATACCATGCTTTTTTCTTATCCCATTTTCCTTTCTGAGTTACTATGCCTGAATCTGCATAAGCACCTCCTGCTTCATCACGAAGCTGAAATTTTGTAATTCTGTCTGCACCCTCTTTTAATGCAATAAGATTTGTCCTTATTATTCGCTGTGCATATTTCAGCTGATAATTTTCATTATTATGATTGTCAACACCCTCAGTTATGCAGTCACCCATAGGAATTTCATATTCAGATACCCATAACTCTGTATCGGGGGCATTTTCATCTATCCATTTCTGAATTGACTGAATATTTTTGGCAAAATTACTGTCCTCTGGGTTATAATCATCGGGGCTGATATGAATATTTATAATATCAACGGCAAATTTACCATCTAAGCGATTATAATCAAACCACAGTTTCATTTCTGTAAGATAATCAGTTACAGACGGATACCCTACAAGACCTCCCATAGCAAGTTTGAAATTTTTATCTGCATTTTTTACTCCTGCATTCGGAATAGTTCCCTCATGTCCGTCATAATCGGCGGAACACATCGCCGCCAGTTCATACGGAGTATAATAATTTGCTTTACCGCTCCAGTTTTTATTTGGTTCATTGCAGTTTTCCAATGCTGTAAGCAATCCCATTCCCGTAACTGCTTCTTTTGAATCTGCAGCATTCAATGTTTTTATATCAACACTGCTGTTACTGCCATATCTTGCCGCAACCTGATACATAGCCTGTGCATGAATAGTATAGCTTGCCGGATTAAGAGTATCAGCACCTTTGGGAACGGCTATTTCAGGATAATCAGAATCTCCATAAATATAACTGCTTCCTCCCTGAAAGCACGGAATAATATCAATATTCTGTGATTTCATAGCGGAATAATAATTATCCATATCTCCCCATGTACCCTGAGTAAATTTTATTTTTCCGTTATCATCAATAAGCCAGTTCAGATTATGATATTCACGAACATTACCTGCCGCATAAATCGAAGTCATAGGGTCATCAATAAAGGCGTTAAATCCGACTTTTCCTCCTGCTGAAAGATTTGTTTTCGTAATATCTGAATGCTTTGGAGATGTTTTAAAAAGCTGTTCTTCGGACAATTCAGAAACTTTATATCCATAAATTGCAAGTTCGCTGACGCCGCTGTCACCATTGCCTGTTGAAAATCTGAGGTATCTTGTCGGTGTTTTATCAGAAATATTTTTTCCCTGCCATGACATATATGTATCAGTAGAAAATGATAAAATTTCATTCCAGCTGAATGGTTCTCCGCTTTCTACTTTCCATTGATTTATTCCGTTTGTATCAAGGTAGCAGATACCTGTGATTACATAGTTAGCTTTCAGGTCTATATAAAAGGAATCTTCACCATATTCAGATTGCTGATTTGGTTTCCAGTTTGTATTTTTATTGGCAGCCTCAAAAACTTCCTTGCCTACTTCTGTATTATCAGGTGACTCTGGAACTTTATCCTGTTCATCAAATAATACAGATACATCATTCAGATGTCCTGCATCAATGCTTACTATATTTTCATCGAGTATTGTGAATTGTGAAACATCAAGAAGTTCTGATGATGTTTTTTCTGCAAAAGCATTGATATTTGACATCGACATACAAATTATAGCAGATGTTAACAAAGCTGTTGATTTTTTTAAATTCATATATACCTCCATTTTATTTCAGTTGAAATCATATTAATTTTAACACATTCAGAAAATTTTTTCAAGCGACAAATTTTCACCTCATTATCCGCATTCACTCAGCATAAAAAAATATAGAAGCACCTTCACAATATAGTAATTCAATATTTTTGTTAGCAACACAAACCTGAATATTAACAAAAATTATTAAACTAAAAATTCCCCCATATTCGATAAGGAATATGGGGGATTGATATTTCAGAAGTATAATTTTATTCAGCAATCCATATTTTTTTAATATTTGAAAATACAGCTCCTGTTTTCTTTGACTTGTTGTTTTTGATTATGAATTCTACATCCAAGCCTATCAAATCGTCAATATCATCTGAGTCGATTGCCATGAATAAGTGATTGAAGGGGTAGTCTCCGAATTTCTCTTCATCATGGAATGAAACAAAAAATGTACCGTCTTCAAGGGCTATTTTAAGCATTATTTTTCCGCTGTTACACATCAGAACCTTATTGATTGTTCCAGCGTACTCTCCGTTTTCAAGTTTCATTAAATCCTTATTTACATTAATCTTAGCCATACTTTTATACTCCTTTTTAATTTTTAAAATAATTGATTACCTTTGAATCGGCAGCAATGCCCGGATTGAACTTTATTTCAACATTCTCCTCACCCACCTTTATACTTTTAATAGTTTTATCAATTAACTCTTTTGTGCTTAGTGTCTGATTGGTTCTCATGTAGGTTACAAATTTCTTTTTAAGATTTGTAATCTCTTCTTTTGTAAAAATATGAACTTCTTCTGAAAACGTTTCAATACGGTCTGTAAGCTCTTTTATTTCATTTTCCAGTACTTCAATTCTTGAAAGAACTGCTTTTGGTGGTCTGTCTGTTTCAAGATTATCAACAAGCTTTTCGAGACGTTTTTCAAGGGTTGCTTTCTTATTTATCAGGTATGCTGTATCAGCATTGTTTTCCTGATGAACGTCCATTGAGTATTCATTCAGATAAGAAAGTATATCGTCCTCTGACTCTTTTGAAAACAAAATAAGCTTTAATGCGTAGAATACTGCCTCGTCAAGCTCTTCGCCGTTTACTGTTGGTCCTGCTCCATTAACTGGGGTATATTGGTGATATTTCTTTCCGTTGCTGTGATTTATTCTTCCGCTGTACTTTATTGAATTATTTTCACCAGATACCTTGCCGTTAAGTGGATAATAGTGCTTAGTTGCTTTATAGCTGTTTCGGTGCTTTCTGTCAGCCATTTTCTTCTGAACTCTCTCAAAAAGCTCCATATCAATGATAGCTGGACAACCGCCTTCTATTCTTATATATGAATCTTTGTATTTGTGAGAATTTCTTTTTCCAGCTTCATTCTTAGCAGCTATTTTATCATAGGTATATATTCCGGCATATTTTTCATTTTTTAAGATAGAATTAATTGCCGATTTGCTGAAATCATTTCCCTTTCGGGTTTTATATCCATGCTCCTTGAGCCATTGAATTATTACTGAATATCCCATATCAGCATCATACATTTTATAAATCTGTTTTATAGCAGGGGCATATTGTTCATCAACAACAAGTCTTTTATTATCGTCAACCTCAAAGCCAAGCGGAGCCATTCCGCCACAGTGCAGTCCTGAACTTGCGGCTTCAATTAATCCCTTGCGAGTTTCAACTGCAAGGTTAAGAGAATATTGCTCAGCCATTCCTGCTTTTATTACTGTCATAAGGTGACTTGAAACATCATTTGTATCTATTCCATCAGCAATTGCTAACAACTGGACTCCAAGTGTTCCGAAAAGTTTGAGGTCATTCAGCTGATTGGCTGTTTCACGGTGCAGTCTGTCCAGTTTATGGACAATTACTATCTTTATGTCGCCTTTCTTTAGACAGTTCATTAATGCCTGATAGCCTTCACGATTTGTATTTCTCCCTGATTTTGCTTCATCAATGTAAAAATGTTTAATTATTATGCCGTTTGCATCAGCATATTTTTTTATTGCTGTTTTCTGTGCCTCGATACTCCAGCCATCATCCTGATTGTGACAAGAGTATCTGAGATAGGCTGCCGCTTCTCTTGTTTTATTTCTCATTTAATTCCTCCGACTCAATTATTATTTATGTGTACAATTTAAGTCGGAGGCGGTCTTATTCTTTTCATTTTAATCATTATAACTCCTTATGTTTTTCGGTATTGTATATGTCAAATAGTATTGTTGCTGCAAGTCTGAGAATTTCCTCAGACTTGACAGCTTTTTTATATTTTTTTATTCCGTCATAGCAACGGTTTTTCTGAAAAGATTTCAGGTGCTTTCTTGAAATGAATATCCTGCTGACGTTTTTCAAGTTTCATCCTCCTCGTCCGGATTAAAATTATATTCTTCGCCCTCCTGTATTTTTATCTTCTTTTCAGGCTCAATTATATCAGACTCTCCGAATTTAGCGGCATCAAGCAAATAGCAGTAGCACTGATTGCCATTGACACTAAGTTTTACCTTTTTACGGTTCTTCTCTCTGCGTTTGATATATTTCTTTGCATCAAGCTCATCAACTACTGTTTTTATATCTCGATATCCGCCCTTGTTAAGAATTTCTCGGAACAGACTTTCAACAATTGCTATTTCCTGATTCTTTTCAATTATTTTTATTCCAGGATTATATGGATTTCTGCTTATATAGTTCATAAGCACCTCATATGCGTTTTTAGCAATGTCAGTTGACTTTGTAACACCCTTATGATGTTCGAGCATAATATCAGCAATTTTTTCGGTATCGACCTGTACACCAAACTCTTCAAGCAATTCTCCTGTCACAAGAATTACAGAATACTGATTAACCAATCTTTCTGTCAAATTGCAGATGTCGCTGCCTATTTTCTCTTTCAGGTAGTTACGGCACTGATTGAAATAGTCCAGTACTTCGCCATCATCTTTTTGAATCAGGTAGTCTGAAAGCATTCTTCCGATTACTCCATAGTTTTCCGAAGCAAATTCATGGATTTTCTCAGCGTGTTCTCTGCTTAATGTATATGCAAGGTTGTGATAGACATTAAGACGGACTGCAAGACCATGATGACGGTTATCACTACACTCCATGAATGCTTCCTCAGCAGAAATAATGCAGATTGTTTTCCATGTACCGCTTGTCTGTAATGAACCTGATGAATTCATTCTCTTCTTGTCCATTTCATTGGATACAGAATAAATCCAGCCTTCCTTGTTAAAAGAGCTGATACAGGTACTTTCATCGTAATGGGAACAAATACCGATTTTGCCTGTCAGTGCCTTTAATACAGCATTCTGAGTTCCGAAAAATGGTGAAATCACCTTGGTGTCATCAAGTGAACTCATCATGCTTGCACCAAGTTCCTGAGCTGTACTTTTTCCGGTTGTGCTTTTTCCTACAAGGTTGATTATGAAACTGTTTACAGGTACTTTATAGTACAAATTCAGATATGCAAGCAACAGTGATGCTGCTGATGCGGTTATTACGAACTGCATCGGAACTGTATCTTTTATAAGATTATTCAGCTGTGCGATGTACTCCTCTTCACTATCGAAAGCATTGTTGTATTTCAAAGGATTATCTATGTTTTCAGAATATCCATTGAAAATAAATGAATCGTTGAGTTCATCAACTTTAAATCCGATTACCTCCTCATTGTTTTCGGTCGGCATATCTGCTATGGTTTTGAAAAAATATTGACTTAAAATCTCTCTTGCATCATCGTCACAATCACAGAAAATTCCGTATTTTGACAATGATGTAAGCTTATTTGCTGTAAACTGGCTTGTCGAAACCTGTATGATTCTCTTGCCTGTTTCATCAGATATTTCAATGAAAACAAATGTCGCTCCTTTATTATCTCTGATTTTTTTCAGAAATGAAAAATAATCGCACCCCCATACAAGCACCTGACCAGTAGAATTTTCACTTAAAATTGCATAGCAGTTCTCACATGGAACTACATAAGCATCATCATTTTTAATGAATATCTCTTCCAATTCCTCTGTGGAAGGGGAATATTTTCGATACATATCTATTTTATGATTAAATCTGTACATTTTTCTTCTCCTTTACATTTTTATTATTCTTTAACGTCTGTTCAGCATCAGTTGAATGACTGCCTGCGGACTCTCCGCCCGCAGTTTTCACGCTCTTCAGCTCATGGCATACAACTTTTCCTGTTGCATTATCAGCAGACTATTTTATCGCTGTCTGTATTACAGAGTCACGGCGTAGTCTCTGAACGGCTCCCTTTGAGGTTTCCTGCTGACTAAGAACTATTCAGTTTTCAAGATGCCTATTGAGAGGTTTTCTCCCCTCAGTATCATTATACGGTCAATATCGTAAAACCTGCTTGATTAAAATCGCCCCCAAAAAAAATAAAGCAACCGGAATAATCCGATTGCTTTATTTAATCTGAAACAAATTTGCCTAAATTAATCTCTTCAAGCCTGCTTATGTAGTCAGCATCGTAAACTTCATCTGCATTTATTATCAAAACTGTTTTTTTCTGATTGTTTATAATGAAGGTTATAACGCTCGATATATCATATTCAACAATCATTCCTTTTTGTTTAGCAGGAATTATAATTCTGTTAAGAGAATCTTCATCACTATTCTGAATTGTGTCTTCTGCTATTTCTGCTATTCTTACAGCCGCTTTTTCAATATATTCAGGCTGTAAAAAGAGAATATTACTTGCTGATGAATCTATCTGTATCTCAGTCAGCTGTACTGAATTCATATTATGATTTATGATTTCAAGAAACTGCTGGCATGATACAGGTGGAAGAAATAACTGTGATATTATGTGTTTTTCTACACAGGAACTCAAATAGTCATGAGCAAAAATCATGTCTTCTATATTTTTATAGGACAACAGAAAATCCATAATTTTGTAAACTGCCTCTTCTGACCTGACAAGAAAATCCTGTGACTCCTTGCTTCCGACAAAGACTGAATATCTGTATTCAATCCTGTTTATTATGATGGATTTTCCTATTGCATCAGCTTTTTCAGGCTTTTTTATTATAGAGCTGAATGTTGTACGATGTTTTGCATTAAGATAATCATTTACATAGCTTGTATTTTTATTTGAAACAAATATCATTTCCTGAAGTACAGGTATAATTATATGAAATGCAATAATATCATCATTACAATACTGCCTTTTTCGCTCCTCGTCACCATCAAACAGCCAGTCTATTATTGTCATATAGTGTTTTACAGCAAACCTTACATCTTTTGCAGCAAGTTCAAAGTCTGACGGCAAGCCAGCCTTAATCATTGCCGAGAGTGCTATATACAGTATTTTTTCAGCCTTACTTGGCTTTTTATATTTTCCCGATATATATTTCTCATACTTATCCAGCTGTTCATAGGATAATCCGTGCTTTCCAATTACAGTATTTATCTGAAACACGAAGTCGTCAATGTCAGATTCAACTGATACACCCTCCAACAGCTTATTTTGAAGGTCTGCAACATAGCACTTACAACAGTAACTGCACAAAACAGTGAAAAAGCACTCCAAAACAGAGTCTTTCCGTCGAACTTCAAATGATGGCGAATCTTCGATTCTTGAAGAAATCTCTTTCAGACACTCCTGAACATATTGCATTATTTTCACATTGTTACCAGACTCCATTGCTTCATGGTCTCTTACAATTTTATAGAATATGTTCTTGAATTTGCACCAATATACGAATATTGTCAATACTGCTTTTTCAATATGGTTTGCTTTTTCCTCCGGAATAGCTTCTTTTATCTCATTACAAATCATTAAAATATCATATTGTGTATAATTCTGCTCATCTTCTGATACAAAAATATCAAAATGAGATATTCTTGGCTTATTCAGCCAACTTAGTAAATTAATATCATCAATTTCAAGACTATGAATATATTTAATCAATTTAAAAGTTTCAAATTGTTCTTTCTTATCTGTATTATCTGTAGTTATGTCGAGATGAAGATATTTGTTGATTCTGTCAACAAGACCACTGTTATGAGGGTTATGAAAATAATGATAAGATTGTGCAATGTCAAACACATTTTTTCCATTTCGGTTTTTTCCGTTAACTTTAGTCTTTATTTCACAGTCTTCCATCAGTTCTTTCAATGTATATTTGTAATCCTCATTAAATTCTGAATCAAGGTCGAATTTATCTTCCATACACCTTTCCACTTCCTTGCATAAATATTGATTGAATTACATTTTATCATATTTAAATAACAATTTCAAGATTTTTCACCTCATTATCCGCACTCACTCAACAAATATCAGCTGTATTTAAAGCCTGTTTGGATATGTTTTTTCTTTGAAGATTTTTTGGGGCGATTTTAATCAAGCAGGTTTTACGATATTGACCGTATAATGATACTGAGAGGCGAAAGCCCCTCAAAAGGAAACTTGAAAACTGAATAGTTCTTAGTCAGCAGGAAACCTCAAAGGGAGCCGTTCAGAGACTACGCCGTGACTCTGTAATACAGACAGCGATAAAATAGTCTGCTGATAATGCAACAGGAAAAGTTGTATGCCATGAGCTGAAGAGTGTGGAAACTATGGGTGGAAAGTCCATAGGCAGTAATTCAACTGATACTGACCAGACGTTAAAGACAAAAAGAGTGAAGATAGCCTCTATCAATCACTCGGTCATTTCATAAGCTTTATGAGAAGTTTGTTAAAAACTTCCCATAATACAAAAATTAATTTTTAAAAAGGAAGGTATTCATTATGTACAATTCACGTTATGACATCATCAAGACCGCTTTTATCAACAATTGCTTTGATTCAAAAGAAATTGCTGATATTTTTAAAGAATACGGAATCACTGACAGTTTCACAATAACCTTTAATTGTGAAGCTCTGCTCAAGGATAAGAAAATTATATCTGACAGCAGCTTTACAAAAGAACTCAGAAGTGTAAAGTATGGTGAAAACTGCCGCAATTACAGATATCTTGAAATTAAAGGCAATGGCTTTTCTAAAAAAATTTACGATAAAGACACATATGAAGAAACGCAGACAGGCGTTATAACAATACTTGATATCAGCAGTGGCGGAATTGATGGTGTAACCTCAGATGGCACTCCGATTTTCATCTGTTACTGCGGTTTAGAGCAAAATGAGGATTTTCTTAATGGACATGACTTTAACTGGTTCATAGGAAAAAAGCTCAGATTAAAGTATAAGGTTCTCTACAATGTCTTTGATTGCGGAGTTGAAGACAGTGAACACTACATGGAAGATTTTGAGATTATCGATTAAAAATACTAAAGTACATTGGTAAAAAGATTTATAGGTTGAGCTGTCAGGAAAACCTTTCAGCTCAGACCTAAAATAAAATGATTAAAAGGAAGGTATTTATTATGTTTAATATTGAAAATTTATTTAACGGTGAAACAGCAGCTTTTTATATATTCAGAGTAAACAGAATTGAGGATACAAATGAAGGCACAAGAGTCTATTACAAGGAACACAACAGAATTGTCGAAGACTTCTTCATCTATGATGAGAAAAAGTACGGTCTTTTCAATGAATTTATGAAAAATGGCACTTTAAATGATTTGGTTGGAAATAGATACAGACTCATTGTGAGAAAATTCAATATCAGTGAAGTAGAAAAAGACAGCTGTATATATTATGATGATAATACCGCTATAAAAGTAACTTATGTTGAATGTGCAACCTCGTTATATGATTTAATATTGGATGCAGTCAATAACAACTGCTTCGACTCAAAAGAAGTTCAGAAATTTTTTAAAGAAAATGATATTACTGATAATTTTGAAATTTCGTACAATTGTGAATTGCCATTAAAGGATAAAAAAGTAATTGATGAAAAAAATTATACCAAAACATATTACAGCTTGAAATATGAAGATTATTGCAATGGCTTCCGCTATCTTACAATTTACAGTAACAACAAATGTATAGAAGTTTATGATGAAGATAGGTATGATGTTGAGGAGAAAGGAATTATCACTATATCAGGTATTGGTGATGGTACCATTTACGGCATAACGGAAAGTGGGACAGAGATTGAAATTGAAGATGACAATTTTCATGAAGAAGAAGAAATAGAGGAATTTTTAGGTGGTCATGAAGTTGAATGGATTGAAGGGAAAAAAGTAAAAATTAACCATACAGCCTCACACTATATAGATGATACTGGAAGTGGATTTCATGACTTTTGGTTCGACAAATTCGAAATACTTGATTAAAAGCTAAAAAATATAAATTAAAGCTAAGCCCCAGTTCACATCAGTGAGCTGAGGCTTTTTGCTGTATATGAGGGGTTATGCTGAGAATCAATACTCTTCGGCAAGCAACATTGTGCAGTAGTCACCATCATCTATTATGTAGACTTTGGCTGTAACTGCCTTTGTTAATGCTGTCAGAATGTATGTCATATCAAATTTCGGCTGTTCTGATGTGTGTTTGATTATCTGCAAACCATTTTCAACACTAAGATTAAAGACTTGTAAATAATCTTTCGGTTCAGGCATATTATCCACAGCCTCCCACATGAAAATCTGAATATCAAGCGGAATTTCCGCATCAACTCCTCTTGTCAAGTATCTGCCTTTGTTATTTTCAAACATATTTTCTACTCCTTTACATGAGAATCAAATAAGGCGTAGAGTTCTCCACGCCTCATTGTTATTTTTTCAGTAAGCTCTGTTGTAGTGCCAAAACCAACATCAAGCACTATATCAAAATCATAGGGGCGAACCCTTATTTCTTTAACAAACTGCTGTATGAATGTACGGTACTCCTCTGTATTACGCTTCAACTCTTTCCACTGCTTATACAAGTATTCAACATCTTTGTATTCTATCGGTTCAAGCAACTGCATTTCTTTAAGCCTTGTTTCAAGCTGTGCTTTTTCATTTTCAAGGACTTCTGCTCTCTGTATCAGGCTGTCTGTCAGTATGCCTTTTTCAATAGCAGCTGTTATATTATTCAGATTTTCAAGCACCTGATTATACTGCTCTGAAACAGTACTATGATTTTTATTATAATCTTTATTGTACTGCCTAACATACTTATTAACATTACTTACAGCCTTTTTAAGATACACAGGATTAAGAACTTGTTCTCATAGAAAAAATATGATATAATAGAGATATGAAAGCAGAATAT
>JBJEQS010000145.1:0-12256 GCA_051881875.1 Oscillospiraceae bacterium | reverse complement strand
AAGACTGGCGAATATAGTTCGCCATTACAAAATAAATCTATCGAACTCACGTTATATTATTTAAATAAAAAAATACCTTAAATTCATAATTTTTTTAATAAAATGCTGTACAAATTCATGCTGATGTGCTATAATATTAAATTGTAGACAGATTATATTATAAGTAACAGGGGGATTATTAAAAAATGTTTGATTTTGTTTCGTTGGGGACTATGCTTGTAGACTTTACCCCGGTGGAAAATGATGCACATAAAAATATACTTGTACAGCACGTTGGAGGTGCTGCAACAAATGCTGCTGTCGCATTGTCAAGACTTGGCATGAAAACAGCTTTCATAGGCAAGACCGGTGATGACCGTTTCGGACATTTTGCCAAATCTGTTCTTGAATCCGAAAATATTGATATAAGCAATCTCATATTTGACAGCAGCCATCAGACGCCACTTGCATTCATAGATGCACATAAAAGAGGTGTGGATAAATACACTTTTTACCGTAAAGACAGTGCGGATATGTTTCTCAAATATTCAGAAGTAAATAAAAAACTTATAGATGACTGTAAAGTATTTCATTTCGGCTCACTGACGCTTACACATGAGCCGTCATATGAAGCTACAGTTGAATCAGTGAAATATGCCAAAAGTCATGGCAGGATTATTACATATGACCCGAACTTCAGACCGGCTTTATGGGAGAGTCGTGAGGAGGCATTCAGAAAACTTAACAAACTGGTTAAGTATTGTGACATAATAAAGTTTTCAGATTTTGAATTCCAGTTTATGACAAACAGTGATTATCTTATAAGAGGCGTTGCGGAATTGCTGAAAATCGGCGTCAAGATAATACTCATATCGCAGGGTGCTAACGGCTGTATAGTCGCAAGCAGAAAGGGAATACAGCAGATACCTACACATAAGATAGATGTAGTTGATACAACAGGTGCAGGAGATGCGTTTTTCGGAGCATTCATATATAAGATATTAACCGGAAACAAGGAAATTGAAGAATATTCCAACGAGGAATTATGTGCATTTGCGAGATTTGCCAATGCGGGAGCAGCAATATGTTCAACGGCATATGGTGCAGTAACGGCTATGGCAGACGCTGATAAAATCAATAAATTCATAGAAGAAAACAAACTTTGATTTTCATTTGCAGAATAAAGCAAAGCGGATAACCGAAAGGTTATCCGCTTTTGTATGATACTATTTATAAATTCAAATATTCTGAATTAGTTTTCAATAACATTGTCAAGATTTTTCTGAACAGAACCTATTTCACTGAGTAATCCGGCTGATGTTACATCAACTATTTCAAGAGCAGATGCATCATAATTTACACCTAACTGGACAGTGCAGAAACCCGGATTTTTTGCTGCTACTACATTCATCTTTACAGTATCACCGGCATTGCCGCTTACATTTGAAAGATATACAGAAGTTTCGGAAGGGGAATCCTGAGCCGGAGCTTCAGCTGAACCTACAGTAACAACACCATCAGTAATTTTTGCTTCAACAATGGCAAGGTCCTTGTTGCACATTGCAAAATCGTTTATTACAACATTATAATTGCCGTCAGCACAGCCGTCTTTGATTTTAAATGTTATTTCAAACAAAGTACCGTCACCAAGAATATCTTCAGTACCGTTGTCAATCCAGAACCACTTTGCAGACTTGCCGTTTTCAGCAGTCTTATTGCTGTAGTCCTTGAATGTTTCAGCAGCGTTCTGAGCCTGTGCAGTAGGAGCAGGTTCAGCATCATCATTTGCGTTAGGGTCAGGATTTGCATTATTGTTATCAGCAGCATTTTCAGTTTCAGCAACTGAGTTGCTATCTGATGAAGAAGCATTTGTTGAGTCGCAGCCTGTGAATCCGACAGCCATCATTCCGGCGAGGATAAATACTGCAAGCTTGGATATGATATTTTTTTTCATGAAATTATCTCCTTTTTGAATATAAAAAGTAATTCTGCATAGTACATAACTATTATATACTTTTATTTCTCAAAAGTCAATAAATAAAGGTAAAATGATTGACAATAATGAAAAAGTTTGTTAAAATTAAATATATATATCAGAATAAAAAACGTCAGGAGGTAATAAATGAATAATATAGTTTGCTATAATTCAGCCCTTGGCGGAGTTATATCAGCATTATGCCTTATGCTGATGTTTATGACCTCTCTGTCACCGCTGTTATATCTGGTAATGCCCATGCTTGCGGGACTGCTGCTTATAGCCATGATAGAGGAAGCAGGGACAGGACAGGCTCTGCTGACATATGCGGCGGTAAGTATACTTTCAATGATGGTTACATTTAATAAGGAATCGGCCTTGATGTTTATAATGTTTTTCGGATATTATCCCATTGCGAAAGTATATATAGATAAGGTCAAGCCGAAACTGATAAGAAATCTTATTAAACTGACACTTTATAATGTGTGTATCATATCAGAATTTCTTATAGCAATATATCTTTTCGGAATAACGGATATGATAGATGAAATGAATGATATGGGGAAGTATGGTCTGCTTGCAATGCTCGGATTAAGCAATGTAACATTTCTTGTATATGACAATGCTGTTATCAGCTGTACAAAATTATACAAAAGATGGTTCAGACCAAAAATATTATGCAAAAAATAAGGCTTTAGATGATGCAAAACGGGATATCTGCATTAAACAGTATCCCGTTTTTTATTATTATTCAGCTTAAAATACTGTATTAATTCTGTTCTGCATTATTGCTGTTTTCATCATCAACACTTTCAGCATTTACTTCAATAACATCGGAAGCGGCTGATTTTGTTCCTGTTTCTGAAGGTTCAAGGGCATCAAATATGTCAGAAAGTTTCCATGAACACCATAATCTGAACAGACCATATGCAGTCATTGCAATACCAATCATTACATATACAGCCATTGCTGATTTAAACGGATTAAATATGATAAACAGGGCGAATATGAGAGAGATTATTCCGAATGTAAGTTCATTCTGCCATTTACTGTAATTTACTTTTTTCAGCTCAAAAGAGGTTGTTATTTTCATAACGCTTTCAAATGCAACAATTATTCCGATTATCATTGAAGCAGCCGAAAGAACTGCACCATGATTATAAATTACAAACATACCAAGACCGATATTTAAAAGTGCATTGATAAAATCAAAAAATGTTTCGCTTTTAAGCCCTATATTGAATATGAATCCCAGCAGTTTAGCTATACCGAAAATGATGAATACTACTCCGATTATTATACCGACAGCCTGCTGTGAAATCTGCGGATTGAGTATTAGAAACAGTCCGGCTATCACGAATAATGTTGACGTTGACAAAAATATTTTTTTAAACTTTTCAATTTGTTTCATTTTCTGAATAACATCCTTTCAATTATGTTTCGTTTAATTTGTAGAAAATATCCTGCATTTCCAAATCAGTCATTGCAATGCGTTCAGCACAGTTTTTCAGCTGTACGGATAATTCCTCGGAAACTGTGTTGTCTGATTTATAACGCAGCTGATGTTCAAGGCTTGCCCAGAAATCCATAGCAATGGTGCGAAGCTGAATTTCAACAGGAACTACTTCCTTGCCTGTTGAAAGATATACCGGAACACTTATAACTATATGCATACTTCTGTATCCGTTCGGCTTTGGATTTTTTATGTAATCCTTGCTGTTCAGCACAGTTATATCATCGTGCAGGGAGAGCATATTTGCGATTATGTATATATCATCAATGTAGTGACATATGACACGAATACCTGCAATATCATAAAGATTGCGTTTTGCTGATGCAAGCGAGACAGCATGACCTTTACGCTGTAGTTTTTCCATAATGCTTTGCGGAGATTTTAAGCGGCTTTCAATTGAGTGAATAGGATTACGCTGAAATTTAACCTTGAATTCATTATCAAGGATATGAAGCCTTGTTCTTATCTCGGCTATTGCGGAATCGTAAAGGTGCTGAAGCTGCATAAAGTCGCTTATGCCTTCAACATCATAGTTTTTGACCAGATTGGTCATATAAAGTGTGGTGTTGTCCATGATAAAACCTTCTTTCTGTCTGCGGTGGAATTATCAGTTCCTTGAAAATGCGAATGATATATATGCGTCCGGATATTATCTTTATATTTATCTGCACTGTCTGACAACAGTATTCCGTCAGCATAAAGCCTGCCTTAATATACAAGCATTACATATATTATAACATATTACAAAAAATATTCAAGAGAAATATTTAAAAAGTTGTTGAATATTTATGAAAATTTTGTGATATGTTTATGAGAATTTTTCATATGTTTTATATAGATTAATCAAAAGGTTTATGATATAATATAAGTATACTATAAATTTAGGAGGAACTGATATTATGCCTTTTATCAATGTAATGACAAATGTTCCTGTTGAAAACAGCAAGAAGGAACAGATAAAATCCGCACTCGGTGAAGCTATAACAGCTATTCCGGGAAAAAGCGAAAGCTGGCTTATGGTGGGAATAAATCCTGAGTATCCGTTATGGTTCAAAGGAGATAACGCACCATGTGCAATGGTTGAAGTAAGCGTATTCGGAAGTGCATCGCCTGCAAATTATGAAAAGCTTACGGGTATGATATGCAATATACTTAAAGATGAAATAAATATAAGTCCGTCAAGGATATATGTAAAGTATACTGAAACATCAAACTGGGGCTGGAACGGCGGAAATTTCTGATATTGATTTCCTGCAAAAAATATTATATACTGTAACGGAAAGGGAGGAATTCCATTTGAAATTTTCAAAAATGCATGGTATAGGCAATGATTATGTCTATGTGAACTGCTTCAGCGAAACTGTCGAAAATCCCGAAGAAGTATCGAAACTAATCAGCGACAGGCGTTTCGGAATAGGCAGTGACGGACTTATTATGATTATGCCGTCTGAAAAGGCTGATTTCAGAATGAGAATGTTCAATGCTGACGGCTCTGAGGGCATGATGTGCGGCAATGGTATAAGATGTGTCGGAAAGTATGTATACGACAATAAGATGACCGATAAAAAGGATATATCCGTTGAAACTCTCGGCGGAATAAAATTTCTGTCGCTCAACACCGAAAACGGAAAAGTCCGCAGCGTTTCGGTGAATATGGGAAAGGCGATACTTAAACCTGCTGAAATTCCTGTAAATCTTGCAGGCGAGAACATAGTTTCACGAAGCATTGAAATAGATGGCAAGGTGTGGAAGATAACCTGCGTATCAATGGGTAATCCTCATGCGGTTGTGTTTGTTGATGACCCTTATAAAATTGATATAGAAAAAACAGGGCCGCTTTTTGAAAACAATGAAATTTTTCCTGAAAGAGTAAATACAGAATTCATAAAGGTTACTGATGAACACAGGCTGATTATGCGTGTATGGGAACGTGGAAGCGGTGAAACCCATGCCTGCGGAACAGGTGCCTGTGCCTCGGTTGTAGCCGCTGTATTAAACGGATACTGCCGCTATAATGAAAAAATAAAGGTTGATTTGAGAGGCGGAAGCCTTGATATAACTTATAAATCAGATGGTACTGTCATAATGGACGGTACTGCAACTCACGTCTTTGACGGCGAAATAAATTTAACTGAATTAGGAGTAAAAGAAAATGGCTAAAATCAATAAGAATTTTGAAAATCTCGTTCCGAACTATCTTTTTGCTGAAATCGCAAAGAGAGTAAATACTTATGTTTCCGAACACCCTGACAACAAGGTTATAAGACTCGGTATCGGTGATGTAACTCTCCCTCTTGCACCTGTTGTAGTTGATGCAATGAAAAAAGGCTGTGATGAACTCGGTGTAAAGGAAACATTCAAGGGCTATCCTGACTATGAGGGCTACGCATTTTTAAGAGATGCGGTATCAGGCTATTACAAGAGCTTCGGCGTTGATGTATCAGCTGACGAGATAATGATAAATGACGGTGCAAAGAGCGATGCCGGAAATATCGGCGACATATTCGCTCAGGATAATGTTGTACTCGTTACTGACCCTGTTTATCCTGTTTACGTTGATTCAAACATCATGAGCGGCAGAAAGATAATATATGCTGACGGAAATGAAAGCAATAATTTCTGTGCAATGCCTGACAAGAATGTTCATGCAGACATGATATACCTCTGCTCACCAAACAATCCGACAGGTGCTTGTTATACAAAAGAACAGCTCAAGGAATGGGTTGACTATGCAATTGAAAACAATGCAGTAATTTTCTATGATGCCGCATATGAAGCATTTATCACAGAGGACGGCATACCACGCAGTATCTTTGAAATTGATGGTGCAAGAAAGTGTGCAATAGAAATGTGTTCACTCTCAAAGACAGCAGGTTTCACAGGTACAAGATGCGGCTATACTGTAATTCCTAAGGAACTCGAAATGGAAGGCGTAAACATCTATCAGAGATGGTACAGGAGAGAAGCTACAAAATTCAACGGTGTATCATATCCTGTACAGTGTGCAGCAGCCGCCGTATTTTCAAAGGAAGGTCTTGAACAGATTAAGGAAAATCTCAGATACTATCAGGCAAATGCAAAGATTATAACAGATACTATGGACGAATGTGGTATCAAGTACACAGGCGGAAAGAATTCACCATATGTATGGCTCAAGTGTCCGGATAATATGAAAAGCTGGGAATTCTTTGATTATCTCCTCAATGAAATAGAAGTAGTCGGAACTCCCGGAGCAGGATTCGGTTCAAATGGCGAGGGCTGGTTCAGACTTACATCATTCGGCGACAAGGACAAAACCATTGAAGCAATGAACCGCTTCAAGAAGCTTATAATGAAATAATTCCGCATGACTGTATACTTTATAACATTCGGCTGTAAGGTAAGCTGTTATGAAACAGAATGTATGAAAGAGCTTTTTGAAAATAACGGCTATACAATATCCGAAAATGAAAAAGACTCCGACATATTTATAATAAATTCATGTACTGTTACTGCGATGAGCGATAAAAAGGTAAGACAGACGCTTCATCGCATAAGACATGAAAATCCTGACGCTGTAATAGCTGTTACAGGCTGTTTTCCTCAGGCATTCCCCGAAAAAGCCGATACCATAGCCGAAGCGGATATAATAACAGGCACGAAAAATCATACTGAACTGCTTGAACTTGTAAAAAAAGCAGTCGATGAGAAAATCAGCATAACTGCTGTTAAGCCATTTGAAAAAAATGAAACAATCGAGCATATCAGCTGTTCATCATATGATGACAAAACAAGGGCATTTGTGAAAATTCAGGACGGCTGTAATCAGTTCTGTTCATACTGCATAATACCATATGCAAGGGGCAGAAACCGTTCAAAGCCGCTTGATGAACTGAAAAATGAAATATCTGTACTTGCAGGTCATGGTCATAAGGAAATAGTTCTTGTGGGAATAAATCTTGCATTTTATGGCGAGGAATTCGGCATATCGCTTGCAGATGCGGTTGAGGTATGCTGTAATATATCAGGTGTTGAGAGAGTCCGATTAGGCTCTCTTGAACCTGAAAAGCTTACCGATGATATACTCATAAGACTTGCAGGCATGGAAAAATTCTGTCCGCAGTTCCATATTTCACTGCAAAGCGGCTGCGACAAAACTCTTGAAAATATGAATCGCAAATATACTTCCGCCGAATATGAACAGCTTGTCACAAGGATAAGGGGATTATTTCCAGATTGTGCTGTAACAACCGATGTTATGGTCGGATTTCCTATGGAAACCGATGAGGATTTTATCGAATCAATGGAATTTGTGAAAAAAATCGGTTTCAGTCAGATTCATGTATTCCCATATTCAAGAAGAAGCGGCACAAGGGCGGATAAATTTTCAGGACAGCTTACAAAGGCGGTCAAGCAGAAACGTGCCGCCGAAATGACTGCTGTCGGCAGAGAGATGTACGATAATTTCTGCAATTCACAAATCGGAAAAGTATTTCCCGTACTCTTTGAAAAGGAAACATCTGCGGAATATCATCAGGGATATACGCCAAATTACACATATGTAAAGGTAAAGGCTGATGGCAATGAAAGCTGGCGGAGAAAAATTTTCAATGTGAAAATAACAGGATATGACGGTGAATTCTGTATCGGCAAGCGGCAAGGTGCCGCCTCCGGTTCGTAGCAAGCGGCTGAAAGCCGCCTGACGAAATTTTCAGTAAATCAAAACGGGCGACCATTGGTCGCCCCTACATATATAAATATAAACCTATTTTTTTAATTGCAATTTTCAGCGTTATATGATATAATAATACATATAATCTGTCTGTCCGCAACAGACAGCATAATCTCATTGCATAATTTACCTTTTTTATTGCGGAGAAACGGAGATTAAGTATGTCAGTATTCAGAATTTATGTTGAAAAAAAGCCTGAATTCGCTGTTGAGGCAAAATCCGTACTCGGAGATGTAAAAACAGCCCTCAGACTTGACAAGCTCGAAAATATAAGAATTATAAATCGCTATGATGCGGATAATCTTTCCGAAGAGGATTTTAAAATGTCTGTCAATACAGTATTCTCAGAACCCGCTGTTGATACTGCAAGCACAGAACCCCCTGTACTCAAGGATAATGAAAGAATGTTCGCCGTTGAATTCCTCCCCGGACAGTTCGACCAGAGAGCAGACAGCTGTGAACAGTGTATACAGATTCTTACTCAGGGCGAAAGATGCAGAGTAAGAAATGCAAGAGTTTATATTGTAAGCGGAGAAATTTCAGACGCTGAATTCGATAAGCTTAAAGCTTACCTTATAAACCCTGTTGAAAGCCGTGAGGCATCACTTGAAAAAGCTGATACACTTGATATAAAATATGATATTCCTACAGAAGTCGCTGTCCTTGATGGGTTTATTGAGCTTTCTGATGAAAAACTCGGCGAATTCATAAAGAATTATGGTCTTGCTATGGATTTGGACGATATAATTTTCTGTCAGGAATATTTCAGAGATACTGAAAAGAGAAATCCTACCATTACTGAAATCAGAATGATTGATACTTACTGGTCTGACCACTGCCGTCATACTACATTTTCAACAAATATCGAACAGGTAAATATTGATACTCCTTATATTCAGGAAACCTATGATATGTACCTTGACATAAGAAAGGAACTCGGCAGAGAAAACAAGCCTGTTACTCTTATGGATATGGCTACAATTGCTGTTAAAAAGCTTAAAAAGGACGGCAAACTCAATGACCTTGATGAGAGTGAGGAAATCAATGCCTGTTCAGTAAAAATCAAGGTTGATGTTGACGGAAAAGATGAAGACTGGATTCTTATGTTCAAGAACGAAACCCATAACCACCCGACAGAAATTGAACCGTTCGGCGGTGCGGCTACCTGTCTTGGCGGTGCTATCCGTGACCCGCTTTCAGGACGTTCATATGTATATCAGGCAATGCGTGTGACAGGCTCGGCAAATCCGCTTGTTCCCGTTGAAGATACAATTAACGGAAAACTCCCTCAGCGAAAAATTACTCTCGGTGCGGCTAATGGTTACAGTTCATACGGAAATCAGATTGGTCTTGCAACAGGTCATGTATCTGAAATATATCACCCCGGATATGTTGCAAAGCGTCTTGAAATCGGTGCGGTAGTGGGTGCTGCTCCGGCTGAAAATATCAGACGTGAAGCTCCTGTTCCGGAAGATGTTGTTATCCTCCTCGGCGGTAAGACAGGCCGTGACGGCTGCGGCGGTGCAACAGGCTCATCAAAATCACATACGCTTGAATCTCTTGAACACTGTGGTGCTGAAGTTCAGAAGGGTAATCCGCCTGAAGAAAGAAAATTACAGCGTCTTTTCCGCAATCCTGATGTTACAAAGATGATTAAGAGATGCAATGACTTCGGTGCAGGCGGCGTATCAGTTGCCATCGGTGAACTTACTGACGGTCTTATGATAAATCTTGATGCTGTCAAGAAAAAATATGACGGTCTTGACGGTACTGAAATAGCTATCAGTGAATCTCAGGAACGTATGGCAGTTGTAATTGCCAAGGAAGATACAGAAAAATTCCTTGCAGAAGCACACAAGGAAAATCTTGAAGCAACTCTTGTTGCAGTAGTTACAGAAGAACCACGCCTCAGAATGAAATGGAATGATAAGGTAATTGTTGACCTTTCAAGAGAATTCCTTAATTCAAATGGTGCGTCAAAATATACAGCAGTTGAAGTTCCTAATCCTGTTCCGGAAATAAGCGTTGAATATGCTGATAACGCTGACGGCTGGAATTCACTTATGGGCAATCTCAATGTATGCTCACAGAAAGGTCTTGTTGAAAAATTTGACTCAACTATCGGTGCAGGAACAGTTCTCATGCCGTTCGGCGGTATAAATCAGCTTACACCGGCACAGGCTATGGCTGCAAAAATTCCGGTTATTAATAAGGAAACAACAACCTGCTCTGTAATGGGCTGGGGATATAATCCGTATATCAGTGAAAAGAGTCCTTATCATGGAGCTGTCCTCGCTGTAATCGAATCAATCGCAAAGGTTGTTGCCGCAGGCGGCAGCTATAAGCACTGCTGGCTTACATTCCAGGAATATTTTGAAAGAACTCAGAATAATCCTCTCAGATGGGGCAAGCCTTTCTCCGCACTCCTCGGTGCATTGAAGGCTCAGCTTGAAATGGGCTGCGGTGCAATAGGCGGCAAGGACTCAATGTCAGGTACATTTGAAAATATTGACGTTCCTCCGACACTTGTATCGTTTGCCGTATCAACAGCTTCAAGCAAAAAGGTTACATCTCCTGAATTCAAGATTGCAGGCAACCCTGTAATCCTTGTAACCCCTGATTATGATGAAAACGGACTCCCTGTATTCGACAGTGTCAAGAAGTGCTTCGACAAGGTTGAGCGTGAAGTTGAGTCAGGCAGGGCAAAGGCTGTATGGACTGTTGCAAACGGCGGTGTTGCAGAGGGTATCGCAAAAATGTGCTTCGGAAATAAGCTTGGCTTCAAATTTACAGAAAAGCTTTCCGCAAAAACTCTCTTTACTCCATGCTACGGCTCATTTATAATCGAAATAAACGGCAATGCTGCAAGCAGTGAACGTGTAATCGGTCATGTAACCGATGATTATAAGATTGTCTGCCCTGAGTATGAAATCTCACTTGATAAGCTTCAGCAGACATGGGAAAGCCGTCTTGAACCTGTATTCCCTTGCAGAATAAAGACCACAGACGAAAAGCCTGAGGCATATTCATATCAGGCTAAGGAGGTTAAATCTCCTGCAATCAAGACTGCAAAGCCAAGAGTTCTTATACCTGTATTCCCCGGCACAAACTGCGAATATGATACGGCAAAGGCATTTGAAACAGCAGGTGCGGTTACTGAAACAATAGTTATCAAGAATCTTTCAGCAGCTGATATTGAGGAGTCAGTTAAGGAAATCGAAAAGGCTATCACAAAATCACAGATAATTATGATACCTGGCGGATTCAGCGGCGGTGATGAGCCTGAAGGAAGTGCCAAGTTCATAACTGCATTCTTCAGAAATCCACGCATTAAGGACGCTGTTCATGAGCTTCTCAAAAACCGTGACGGTCTTATGCTTGGTATATGCAACGGCTTCCAGGCACTCTTAAAACTCGGTCTTGTGCCATACGGCGAAATAAGAGATATGCAGGATAATTCACCGACACTTACTTTCAATACAATTGCAAGACATCAGTCAATGATGGTAAGAACAAGAATAGCTTCAAACAAGTCACCATGGCTTGCAGGCTGGGAAGTCGGCAGAATTCATACTGTGCCAATATCACATGGTGAGGGACGCTTTGTGGCTTCCGCTGAACTTGTTGCAGAGCTTGCACAGAATGGTCAGATAGCTACACAGTACGTTGACCTTGATGGAAATCCGTCAATGGATATTCGCTTCAATCCAAATACATCTGTAGCCGCAATCGAGGGTATCACATCACCCGATGGACGAGTATTCGGCAAGATGGGACACAGCGAAAGAAAAGGCTCTGACATCTGCAAGAATGTCAAGGGAAATAAAGACCAGTTCATATTTGAAAGCGGCGTAAAATATTTCAAGTAATTGCATAAATAATAAAGGGGCAGATGTAAAAATCTGTCCCTTTTATATCGTAATTAACGTGAATTCGATGATTATTTCTGTAGGGGCGACCATTGGTCGCCTGTTATGATTTACTGGGAATTTCATCAGGCGGCTGAAAGCCGCCCAACCTTTTTTTATAACGTGAGTTCGATAGATTTATTTTGTAATGGCGAACTATATTCGCCAGT
>JBJEQS010000144.1:0-12291 GCA_051881875.1 Oscillospiraceae bacterium | reverse complement strand
CATTTCGCTGTAAACAGCGACCAAAGGCTCTGCCTTTGGAAACCACCAGCTTTTTGAAAAAAGCTGGGCAAAAACTTTTAGTTTCGCTACTTTGCTTTATAAAATCTTTTTTACCTACCCGACCGCTTGGCTATTTTTGTAGGGGCGACCAATGGTCGCCCGTTATAGTTTACTGGAATTTCATCAAACGGCAACCCGACCGCATTATGCGATAACAGCCTTATGATAAACTTTCTTGCCTTTTCTGATAATTACTTCACCGTCAATTTTAATCTGAGCCTTTGCATCAGTAATCTTTTCATCATTTACGGATATACCTCCCTGCTGTACAAGACGTCTTGCCTCACTGATTGACGGAGCAAGTCCTGTTTTAACTATCAGAGGAAGAATACCTATTGCACCATCTGTAAGCTCATCGGCAGGAATGGCAGTTGACGGCATATTTGCATCTGCACCGCCGCCGCTGAATACATTCTTTGCGGTCTGCTGAACCTTAACAGCTTCTTCTTCACCATGAACAAGCTTTGTGAGTTCAAATGCAAGGAGTTCCTTAGCCTTATTGAATTCTGCTCCCTCCATAGTCTTTTCCATTTCCTCTATTTCTTCAATCGGAACAAATGTGAGCATTTTAAGGCATTTGATAACATCATCATCGGAAACATTTCTCCAGTACTGGTAGAAATCATAAGGAGTTGTCTTTTCAGGGTCAAGCCATACAGCACCTTTTTCAGTTTTGCCCATTTTCTTGCCCTCTGAATTAAGGAGAAGTGTTATTGTCATTGCATGAGCGTCTTTTCCGAGTTTCTTTCTGATAAGCTCTGTACCGCCGAGCATATTTGCCCACTGGTCATCACCGCCGAACTGCATATTACAGCCGTATTTCTGATAGAGCATATAGAAGTCATAGCTCTGCATTATCATGTAATTGAATTCAAGGAATGTAAGTCCTCTTTCCATTCTCTGCTTGTAACATTCAAATGTAAGCATCTTATTTACAGAGAAGCAGGCACCTACTTCACGAAGCACATCAACATAGTTGAGATTAAGAAGCCAGTCACCATTATTTACAACAAGAGCCTTATTATCTGAAAAGTCAATAAATCTGCTCATCTGCTTTTTGAAACATTCAACATTATGGTTAATAGTTTCCTTTGTCATCATCTTTCTCATATCGGTTTTGCCTGACGGGTCACCAATCATAGCTGTACCGCCGCCGATAAGTGCGATAGGCTTGTTTCCTGCCATCTGAAGTCTTTTCATAAGGCACAGAGCCATGAAATGACCTACATGAAGGCTGTCAGCAGTCGGGTCAAATCCGATATAGAATGTAGCCTTTCCCGCATTGATAAGATTTTTTATTTCTTCCTCATCTGTAAGCTGGGCAAGAAGTCCTCTGCGTTTAAGTTCTTCAAAAACTGTCATAATAAAAATCCTCCTTAAAAATAAAAAAACTCCGACAAGCCTTGAAAGCTTATCAGAGGACGAATAAAATCGTGGTACCACCTCAGTTTACCGCTGTATCTGTATTATACAAAACGGTCTTTGAACGCTTTAACGGGCGTACCCGTACTTCCCTACTATTATGTTCAGGAAATCGGCTCCGGAATGTAATTCACTGAAATTCCATCTGCTTCCTCACACCATACGGAAACTCTCTGAAAGATGATACATAGAAATCAGCTACTTGTTTCTTTCACAGCCTTTTTGATAAGAAAATTATATCAGTTTTTGATATGATTGTCAAGTATTTAAATTATCCACACACGCAAATCAATTTTTGCAAAGTGAACTTTGTTTGCATAATTTTTTTTTGCTTTGCAGGGGCGAACTCGTTTGCCTGTTATGATTTACCGGTAATTTCATCAGGCGGCTGAAAGCCGCCCAACCTTTCCAGCTTTTTGAAAAAAAGCTGGGCAAAAACTTTTGCTTTCGCTACTTTTTTCGGTAATATGATTTTATACCTACCCGACCGCTTGGATAAAACAAAATACTCAAAACCGGAGGCGGCAACTTGCTGCAAAAAGGTTGCTAAAAAACTTTTTTGGAACGATTGAAGGGCGGAGGCAAGCCCCCACACCCCCATTTCGCTCATTCGAGCGACCAAAGGCTCTGCCTTTGGAAACCGCAAGCTTTTGAAAAAGCTTGACCAAAACTTTTGTTTGTCGAACTCACATTATTTTAAAAATTGATTTGCGTGTTATCCACACCAAAATTATTTGTTATAGCATATCATTTTTCATCATCAATTTTATACAAAAAATTACATACATTATTTAAATTTATTATAACATTCTAAAATCTTTCATATACTTTATTTTATCTTTATTGACATTATGATTTTTAATAAGTATAATAACAATTAGAATTTAAAATAAAAGGAGATTTATTAATTATGACATATCATGAATTAGTTCAGTATGTAAAAGAGAAATTTGCAGGCATTGATGCCAGCGGATTTGAAGGTCATGCAGCATATCAGTTCAATGTAAGAGGCAACGGCGAAGGTGCTTTCTATATTGAAATACAGGACGGAAAAATCTTCATTGAACCATATGAATACTATGACAGAGATGTAATTTTCACAATGGATACAGATGTACTCGTTGACATTGCTGATGGAAAGCTTGATGCTGCACAGGCTGTTTCAGACGGTTCATTATCTTTCACCGGCAATACAGAAAAGGCTGCGGCATTCGGTAATCTGCTTGCTGCCGGAAAGAATACTGTTGCTGCTGATACAAAGGCTGCTGAAGTTACTGCTGACGAAGTAAAACCGGCTGAAGAAATCAAGAGCGAAGCTGCTGCTGAAAAGCCTGCCCGCAAAAGAACTTCATCTGCTGCAAAGAAAAGCTGTACTTCCAGAAAATCCACAAAGAAGAAGTAAGCTTGTTTTCAATTAAATATAAAAATCAATACAATCCCATTCAGGATTTTTACATCATTCCTGAATGGGATTTTTATCACAAAATTTTTCTCTGTCACTATATTTTTTTGATTAATTTTCACAAAAAACTTGATTATTAAAGCAATATATGTTATAATATTTATTATTAATATATATCGGAGGGCAGTTCTGATGACTAATAAAACAATTCAGAAAAATATATTGTTTACAGATATATTTCATGAAATAGAAAATCCTCTCAGCTCAATAATTAAATCCGCTGAAGAACTTATAAACAGCGGAGTTAATGATGAACAAAAAAAATATGCTGAAAATATCATTCATTCAGGTGATGCAATATACAGCATAATAAAAAATCTCAATTCTCTGCATATGAATTCAGGCTCAATAACTGAATCCATAAACGAAACTTATAAATTTCAGACACTTATCAGTGATGTATACAACCTGACATTATCACAGCTCAAAAATAAATCATTAAAGTTTGTTCTTAAATTAAACCCTACTCTCCCTGAAACACTTATCGGAGATAGCTTCAGACTCAAACACATACTCATGAATATTATTGAAATATCAATGAAATCAACATCTGAAGGCAGCATTACCCTCTCTGCTGACTGGAACGGCAATGCTGACAGTGCCGTTTTCATATTTAATATAAAGGATACAGGCAAAAAATCTGCCGATGAAAATTTATCAGATACTGCTTTTTCAAATCCCGCTGTAAACTGTCATATGGCTGAACTTCTCGGCGGAAATATAACTATAAATAAATATGACGAAGGAAATTCATTCACTCTCACAATCTCTCAGAAAGTAGGTACATACAGCCCGATTGGTGAAGATGCCGCTGAAATAATCATGGAAAACAGATACAATCTTCCTGAAAATAAATTTGTTTCTGCTGAAAGCTCTGAAAATATCATTAATATAAACAAGGGTATCATATACTTTTCAGGAAATATGGACGAGTACCTGGATATACTCTCCGCTATATACAGCGATTCACTTGAACATAAGACAGCACTCTCCAATGTCAGCAGCATAACTCACATGGACAAATATATAAACCGTCTTATATCTTTCAAGAGCATTGCAAAACTTATCGGTGCTGATAAATTTACAAGAATCATAAAAGCAAATGAATATTCCTACAACCATCAGGATTATGATTTCATAAATAATAACCTGAATATCGTTATAAGCGTATATAATGAAACTATGTCGGAAATAAACAAGCTTCTGATTGAAAATGGCAGAAATACAAACGTACCCGAACCCGATATACCTGAAAACCAATATACAGATACCGGTGTAAGCCTTATGAAAGCTGCTTATTTCATAGATAATTTCAATGCTGAATCTGCAAGAAATGAACTTGAAAAACTTATTGACTCCGATGAAACAGACTGGATTAAAAAGGAAGTTATAAAGCGTGCAGTGAAAATGCTTTCAGACTGCTGCTATCAGGAAGTAAAAAATCTTGCCGTTGCTATGGCAGAAGGAGAAAAAATTTAATTTATGAAAAGAATACTTATCGCAGACAGCAGTAAAATACATCTTGCTATTGCAAAACAGATGCTGTCCGCTGAATATATCACAGACTGGACAATGTCAGGTGATGAAACACTCAGATATCTCACGAAAATCCGCCCTGATATGATACTTATTGACCTCAATCTCTCTGATATCAATGGGATTGAGCTTCTGAAAAAAATACATAATAATTCCGATTACAGACAAATCCCTGTAATAATGCTCAGCAGTTCTCTTTCAAGAGAAATAGAAATCCAGTGCATTGAAAACGGAGCTGTTGACTATATTTCAAAACCTTATATCAAAAAAATATTTCTCGGCAGAATAGCAAGAATATTTGAACTTGAAGATTACAGAAAAAATCTTGAATCTGTCCTTAAAAGCAAAACCAGACAGATTGAACATATGCAGAATAAAATCATACTAAGCTTTGCAAATATAATTGAAAACCGTGATGACTCAACAGGTCACCATGTAAAACGTACAAGCGAATTTGTAAAGGCAATAGTCTATGCAATGAAGGACAGAGGATACTATTCCGATATTCTTACAAACCAATATATAGAAAGCATATGCCAGTCTGCTCCTCTGCATGATATAGGCAAGATTTCCATATCAGACACAATTCTCTGCAAACCCGGCAGACTTACTGCTGAAGAATTTGAAATAATGAAATCACATACCACTGAAGGCGGAAGAATTCTGAATGAAACCCTCACAGGTATAGAAGGTGAAAATTATCTCATTATGGCAAGGGATATGGCAATGTATCACCATGAAAAATGGAACGGCACAGGATACCCTCAGGGACTTTCAGGGCATGATATACCATTATGTGCAAGAATCATGGCTGTTGCCGATGTATTTGATGCATTAATATCAAAGCGTTGTTATAAGGACGCTATGCCTATGGACAAAGCATTTTCAATTATTGAGGAAGCAAAAGCCGTACATTTTGAACCATGCATAGTTGATACATTCCTTGATATAAAATATCAAATCAAGGAGATTTCAAGAGTATAGCGGCGAGCAGCAAGTTGCTGCCTACGGTTTTGAGTGCTTTGTTTTATCCAAGCGGTCGGGTAAGTACAAAATGTTATTATTCAACGTGAGTTCGACAACCAAAAGATAAAAGTTTTGGTCAAGCTTTTTCAAAAGCTTGTGGGGTCAAGGGGCAAAGCCCTTGTCGCCGTCCGCAGACGGCGAAACTCCACAGGGGTGTGGGGACGGAGTCCCCGCCCAATCATACTTCAAAAAAGTTTTTTGTCAAACTTTTTCCAAAAAAAGTTTGGGCGGCTGAAAGCCGCCTGATGAAATTTCCAGTAAACCATAACGGGCGACCAATGGGCCCCCCTATAAAAATAAAAAAGGAAAATCCTTATCAGTCGGATTTTCCTTTTTATTTTTCTACATTCTGTAGAGCATCATCATTATTATATATCCACAAAGCAGAAACGGTTCAAATGGAATCTTCACATTCTTTTTTGCACCATTTTTATAAATAATTATCAGCTTAATCAGATACGATACAACCAGTGCAAAAATAAGCGTGGCATATGTACATGAATATCCGCAGTAGATGCCCATTATTCCGAAAAGCTTTATTTCATCTTTGGTGAATACATTGCCAAACATCATATCAACAAGAATCGGCACTCCAAATCCAAATATACCTCCGAGAATATCTCTTGTCATAACGACCGCCAGATATTCCTTATCAAGCATTATTATTTCAGCAATCAGAATACCAATTCTAAGACCTGCCGCTGACCAGATAATCTCCATCGGGATTTTTTTATCCTGTATATATATGAATATTGAAGGTACTGCTGCACAAAGCAGAATTATCATTTTAAGAGCTGATGAAGGTACTGATGAATGAATTATTGAAAAGAACGATGCAAGAATCCCTATTCCCAGAACTGTAAGTATCACCTGATTTGGCATTGATTTTTTGCACAGATATTTCATACAGACAACTGATGACAGTGCTGCTGACACACCACCGAAAACTGACCAGAACAATAAAATAATCTCCACATCCCAACTTATGTAATTTTAACATCCTTAAATATCAAAAAAGACAATACAAAAGAAATGTATTGTCTGAGATTGAATGAGGCATTGGGGATTTGAACCCCAGACCCTTTGATTAAAAGTCAAATGCTCTGCCAACTGAGCTAATGCCTCATATATAAAATTATATGAAAAGTGAGGCATTGGGGATTTGAACCCCAGACCCTTTGATTAAAAGTCAAATGCTCTGCCAACTGAGCTAATGCCTCATGTTAATCCGTATAACCCTCGGACAACTATTAGATTATATCATATAATTTTTTATTTGTCAACTGTTTTTTCAAAAAAATATTTATGTATTGTAATTTATATTTACAAGTCTTGCCTCATATTCATCTGCACTAAGCGGTTTGTCGAAATAAAATCCCTGTGCAATATCACATTTAAGGCTATGGAGCAGATTTACCTGTTCTTCGGTTTCAACTCCCTCTGAAATAACCTCTATATCAAGCTCTTTTGCCATTTTGATAACATTCTTGATTATGATTTCCTCTCGTTCCTCCATACTGCTGTCTGAGCCAAGGAAAGATTTATCAAGCTTGAGATTGTCAACAAGCATTTCTTTCAGCATATTGAATGATGAATATCCCGTACCAAAATCGTCCATTGATGTAGTTATTCCAAATTCTTTCAAACCTGAGATTATATTCTTTATTTTCTGCGGATTATCAACACATGAAGTTTCTGTGAATTCAATCTCAATATATTCAGCCGGAACATTATATTTTTTTATGATACTTATAATTCTTTCAACAAGTTCCGGATTTTCAACATGAGTCTTTGAAAAATTTACTGATACCTTTACAGGTTTTATTCCCTTTTCAATCCATGATTTCATATTTTGACATACAGTTTCAAGCACATAAAAATCAAGCCGGCATATAAAACCATTCTTTTCAAATACAGGTATGAATGAATCGGGAGGGAGAGTTTCACCGTTTTTATTCCATCTTACAAGAGCTTCTGAACCTCTCAGCTTATAATCATCAAGGCTCACCTTAGGCTGATAACGCACAACAAATTCACCATTTTTGAGAGCAGACTGCATACTTGCCTCAATGCTCTTTTCATACATGATTTTATCCTTGATTTTTCTTCGGAAATGCACTATGTTCCCCACAGAAGCATCATTCTTTGCTATATTCATAGCAATCTGGGCGTTTTCAATTACATATGAAGGATTTGGTTCATTGCTTCCTTCAGGATAGAACATATCGCATACACCGGCATTGAAAACAATAAAATACTCCTCCTTTTCACCTTTGGCATTTACCATCTCAACGGGAAATCTGGATATATATTTAAGGAATGAATCAAGCTTATCATTATTTATATATACAACAAAATTATCTCCGCCCAGATATGCAAAAAATGAATGTCTGTCAAGAAAATTATCAATATTTTTTCCGGCTCTGACAATCGTCTTTGCACCCTGCTGATGACCATATTTTTCATTGAGAAGCTTAAAATCCTTGATATTCATGAATATTACCGAATGGTTATCCGTTATATTTCTTGCAAGTTTTTCGGCAAGCTTTCTATGAAAGCCTTCAGCAGTGAGGAAACCTGTCTTTGAATCATATATTCCTGCATTTTCGATTAATTCTCTGTATTTTCTGCCTGCTGAATATATTGATAATAATTTTATGAGATATTCAAGGCAGAATTCATCCTGCTCATTCATGGAGTATGATTCACTGAATGTTAAAGTTATATCTGATACAAAGTTTTTTCCTGAAAGATGTGAATACTTTTTTGAAATGCCTGCATCACCTGCATTGCAGTTTGAATATGAGTACTCATCTCTGTATTTCTTTTCATCTGAATTTATAACAATATCTGCCTTTGCAATCGGGAAGTATTCTGAAAGTTTAATGAAAAATTCTTTATATACCTTTGCCGCCATGTCATCTGAAGCCAGTATATCAATAAATTTATTAACAGGCAATGAATTGAAATTCATATACTAAATCTCCTTTGAGCATATATGTCCATATATATTATAAATATTCTCACTTCCTGCATTATTAATTATAATATATTTTTCCTGAGATTGTCAATAAGTTAACATACTAAAAATTTGAATAATCATAAATTTAATGATTTTACATAGTAATCCTTTCCAATGAATATAAATATATATATATAATTAAGCAATATATTAAGGTTATTTCAAGGAAGTGAACCGTCTTATGAAAAATCTGTTTGTATTTATGATAATTGCGTCAATAATATACGGGGTTATCAGCGGAAATGTGAATAATATATCCAATGCCATACTTGAGGAGGGCGTCAATGCAGTTGAACTTTCCATATATATGCTCGGCGGTATGTGCGTATGGGGCGGAATAATGCGAATTGCTGAAAATTCAGGTATAACAGATTTCCTGTGCAGATTATTTGCCGTTCCTGCCAAATTCATATTCAAGGGAATAAATCCGCAGGGAAAGGCTTTCAAAGCAATATGCATGAATGTAACTGCCAATCTTTTAGGACTTGGCAATGCCGCAACGCCATTCGGAATAGAGGCAATGAAAGAGCTTGAAAAGGAGGAAAAAACCAATGATACCGCCAGTGCGAATATGGTAATATTCACCGTTCTTAACACCGCTTCAATAACGCTTATACCATCAACTGTTGCTTCACTCAGATTAAGGCATGGAGCAGAAAATCCGTTTGATATACTCCCTGCTGTGCTGATAAATTCCGTCATATCCGTATCAGCTGCACTTATAGCCGCATCAGTATGCAATGCAGTTTTTTTGAAAAAGAAAGGATAATTCAATGGATTTTTCTGTATATGTTATTCCAATAGTTGTATGCATCGTTTTCATATGCGGATTTATAAAAAAACAGGACGTTTTCAATTCATTCATTGATGGTGCAAGGGAAAATCTCTATGTCACCATTGATATTATGCCAACGCTTATCGCCCTTATGACCGCTATAGGTCTTATGAAAGCATCAGGTCTGCTTGATGGTATAACCGCACTTGCCGCACCATTGGCAGAATTTCTGGGATTTCCTCCCGAATGTGTATCACTTGCACTGATAAGACCGATTTCCGGAAGCGGTGCTACTGCGGTATATGAAAACATATTAGGAAGCAATGCTCCGGACAGCTTTGCCGCAAGGACTGCAAGTGTTATGATGGGTTCAAGCGAAACTACATTTTACACCATAGCAGTATATTTTGGTGCAACAAAAATAAAAAAGACCAAGCATACACTTGGCTGTTCACTGGTGGGGGATATAACCGGATTTATATTCAGTTCATTGCTTGTAAGATTGTTTTTCATGCATTGAGCGGCAAGTCACTGCCGCTTTTTTAACTTGAGTTCGACAAGCAAAAATAAAAGTTTTTGCCCAGCTTTTTTCAAAAAGCTGGCGGTTTCCAAAGGCAGAGCCTTTGGTCGCCGTCCGCAGACGGCGAAGCTCCAAGGGGTGCGGGGGCGAAGCCCCTGCCTTTCAATCGTTCCAAAAAATTTTTTGGCAACCTTTTTATAAAAAAGGTTGGGCGGCTGAAAGCCGCCTGCTTTGCTGATATGAAATATCAGCAAACGGGCGACCAATGGTCGCCCCTACTTACGTTATTATATCATTTACTGCACATTTGATGTATCAAGGAAGTATATAATATTCATAAGATACCATTTGCCGTCAATCTTTGCAAGCATTACGCTTTGATTTTTGTCAAATGATGAATTTCTTCCCGATACCTTGAAATCAGCATCTATTATATATATCGCTGAAACATCTGCCCTCTCAGAAAATCCATACAACTCATTCCATTCAGCCTGATAAGCCTCAATCTGAGAATCAGATGCCACACTTTCTGAATTGATAGTATATGTTATTTCATTGATATATCCAAACTGGCTGACCATATCCTCCTTAATCTTTTCAAGATATTCCTGACCGCTTCCGCTTATGTAAGAATACATCTCATCAATTTCATTTTTATAAAAATCAGGATAAAGGCTCAGATATTCATTATAATCACAGTTTATAACCGCTTCTATGTATTTGTCAAGCACCTTTGCATAATCACTGTCCGCTTCCTCGTTGTTTTTCCTTACAACGCTCATAACCGCATCAACAGTAAAGAAAAGCAGCAGAACAAATGCCACAGCACATATTGTAATTATCAGCGATTTTTTAGTTTCCGTACTTTTCTCCTTTTTCATGCGTTTTGCATTTTCATATCCACGCACATATTTCTCACATTCAGGACACTGCACCGCATCATCAGCCATTTCGGCATTGCAGAATGTACATTTCTTACTCATTTTACTTCCTCCGTATTTTTATATTGATACTATATTTTATATTAACCGATTAGGCGGAATATGTCAACAGATTGCAGAATAATTTCATCTTATTATCATATTGATTTATTAAAATAACGTGAATTCCATATAACGTAATTCCGATAGCTTTATTGTGCAGGGTCGAACTCACGTTTATTAAGACAGGTCTGCTATTATCTGCTTTAAAATCTCCCAGTCCTCATTGAAATTCTCACGCATTGATTTTTCATATGATGAACCCTTTGAAACCTTTCTTATGCCGATATATACACTGTCATTCATCTGCAATTCCTCTGAATATCCTATTATCTTCGGGAAATCTGTTTCAGAAAGATAAAACCTGTCACCTGCTACATTCTCATTATCAGGATAATATTTTTCAAGCCCGAAAAGAAGCTCATCATTTTCCATTATTTCCGATGACTCATCATCAGCTATAACAATAAGCGGTGAATCGCTCTGAAGCAATGCCGCAAGCTGTGTTGAACTTGCCGCATACATCTCCGGCTGATTATTGTAAAGATATTCCGAAAGCGGCATATAAAAGACTGATACCTTAATCTCGCCGTCATTGTTTTTATCGCCGCAGTATTCACCGAAAAATTCCTGCATCTTCGGAATACTACTGTAAAGCTCATCATCATTTGCAAGCATCATTACTGTCATATCCGGCTTTTTGGTTGTAGCGGCATCATATATAAGATATCCTGCTGTAAATGCAAGAAAACAGCCTATGCCAAGCCACCATTTGTTATGATAGAAAAAGTTTTCTATTTTCTGCTTTAATGTATAATGCTTTTTCTCCTCATTGTGATTATCAGACGGTAAATCCCCGTTCTGTTTTTTCTTCAGTATATCAATTTTATCCCTGTTCAGCTGATTTTCATATTCCTCACGCTGTTTTTCATCAGCCTTATTCTGCTGACGTATTTTTTCAAGTTCCTGAGCTTCTTTTTCAGCTTCCTCTTTTCTCTTTATCTCTGCGGCATTCTGAAAAAGTTTTTTAAGGCTCGGTTCATTATTATTTTCAGGCATTTGTTGAATTCTCTCCTTTCATATATTTAACATGAATTCGATGGATTATTTTTGTAGGGGCGACCATTGGTAGCACCTTATGGTTTACTGGGAATTTTATTGTTCCTGTTCTGCGAACTTCGTTCGCAAAAACTTTTTTTGGAAAAAGTTTGACAAAAAACTTTTTTGAACGATTGAAGGGAGGGGACTCTGTCCCCACACCCCTGTTTCGCTCATTCGAGCGACCAAAGGCTATGCCTTTGGAAACCATCAGCTTTTTGAAAAAAGCTGGGCAAAAAACTTGCGGCGAGCCGCCGCTGGCAATTTCGTTGCTTTTCTTTATTGTTATATTTTTTACCTACCCGAAAATTTTTATAAGATGGCATTTTATGCTGATTTAACGTGAGTTCGATAGATTTATTTTGTAATGGCGAACTATATTCGCCAGTC